>JAGQQT010000624.1 GCA_020426065.1 Planctomycetaceae bacterium
AGTGATGCGAGTGTCCGACCAGAAAAAGCGAAACCTACACCCGAGCGCGTGATGCGCCGCAGGGCGCATTCAAACTCGTTTTTCTGATGATCTGACTTCATCGGCCCGCTCTTGTTGCTTTAGATGGTCAATTCCGCAGTTTGTGAGAGTGGACGCAGTTGGCATCCGGTGAAAGATTCAGGTGGAACACCGTGTTCGTATTTGACACATCGGTCACCATATTCTGCGTATTTCCACGGTATCAACAGGATCATCCGAATCTCGGGTGAAGGATGCCAAATCAGTCCGGTTTTCACGGTAACAAATACTATTATCAAATGAAAGAATTAAGGTCTCGTACGAAGGTGACGAATTAGCCTGGTATTCCTTCCATCGCTAAGTTCACGGTATTGCTTCGATGTTGTAGGACTTCCGTAGTTTAATCATCAGATCCAAGGTCCAGCCCTCTCGAAGGCAAGCAGCCTGTTGATTTTCTCCGCCTGGAACGGTATTTCTCTTGCTGTCTGATCAGTTAGGGTTGGTTTTTCAGGGAGGACTTTGATGGCGATGGGTTCTCGCTGCTGGCAGAGGCAACAGGAGATGTTTGTTCCGACGCAAGGCTGTCGCCGATTTCTTGGGGAAATACCGTCGGAGTTCGATTTCTCATCTCAGCACTCCGGCAACAAAAAGTTCCATCGTCACCTTGTCACTCCGACTTTCTCCTTAAAAATCAAATGTTATTCTGCATCTAGTTCCCCATTTTCTTCGACTTGCCAGATCTGCCCAGTGTTCATCTCAAATGCCGTCAACCTTCCGCAGAATCCACAACATGTGTCGATGCAAAGGCAGAACCCGTAGTCACGAATCGTTCCAGGTGTGTGGCCGACTACAAATCTTTTTCCATTGAGATGTGCTCGCGGTGGTGATTCCTCCAAGGATAGCCAACGTTGGAGTAATGGAGGCTGTTCATCGAGCTTTGAGTACCAGCAGTAGTTCGCATGAGTGAACACGAATTGGTCCGTCTCATAGTACCGTCGACAGGAGAGAAGAAAGTTCCAGTGTGCCTGGGGAATGTTACCGATCCCCGCATTCGGACCATATGAGGCAAGAGTCGCGTCGCCACCTTGTGATTGCCAGCGGAGGTCTGCGTGAGGATCATCTCGGCTGTCGAGCATCATTTCTTCGTGGTTGCCGAGGATAGGGATTAACTGGCAACGGTGACTCAGGTCGATCAGGAGATCCAGGACTTTTCGGCTTTCAGGTCCACGGTTGATGTAGTCTCCCAGTGTCACGATGGTGTCATCCGGTCCGGGGAGTATGGCATTGAGAATGGATTCCAACGCCGCAGCGTGTCCATGAATGTCACCGATGGCGATCAATCGTCCTGTTGCTGAGTTCTCTTCCGCCACGAAAATATCCCGTTATGAGTGCTGAATTTATCAGTCAGCAGTATAACGGGATTTAAACGACAAGGGGGCAGGGGGATGCTATGTTGCCATTTCGAAAGCCAGTTTCCAGGCTTCTGCTTTGAGCCGGTTGCCCGACCCGAACCAGGCCGATTCGAGTCGTCTGCTCGCTCGTTCTTGTTCTGTGCGACCTCGGGTGGAGCGGTGGTGGTCGACGAATTCTGTTACAGCGTTGAATGCTGCCCAGGTGGTCAGTTTGGTCTGTGGGATGTCCTGGCCTCTTCCATGCTCGAAGAGTCGGAACAGTTCTGACCTGATATTTTCCGCTCGACGGTTCTGAGTTCTCTCGCTATCCGGGTAGAGCATTTCAAAGTACGTTTCCAATTGACGTCGAGTCGGGTAGTGCCATGCCAGGCGGTTGATGCGTTCTCCCAGGTCGTCATAGAAACGTTTCGCAAAACCGAGGATCTCTTGAGCCTCACCGACTTTTGCAGATAGATCACCTTTGTGGATAATTGAAACGCCTTGTCCTCGACTTCGCCTCTCGGCCATCCCCAAAGTGTTTGCACAGACGACTCGGATCGGTGTAAAGAACACCCTCAGTGCAGAGCTGCCATCGTGGGAGTTGCTCAGGAGCAGAAATTGTTCGGTGATGTCGTCAGAATTCTTTACTCGCAGTTCCCCTGGGAGTTTTGCAAGCATCCAGACTTTCTCACCTTTCCCCAACGCTCCAGCCGTGTGGTACCGCAGTTGTCCGTCCTGAACGACAGAGTCTAAAAAACCGAAGCATTGATGGTTTTGGACTGGTTGGTAAGAGTTTCCGACGACACCCAACACCTGATTGGAGTCTGTCCTAATCACCGCCTTCCGTTGCGGAACCGGAATTCCTTCGTCGGTTTCGATTGGCCTGAGATCAACGTGGTAGTTCAGACCAGCTGCTTCGATTGCTTCGGCGGCGGTAGCGGGTTCATCGAGCTTCGTTCCGAGTCCGTGCCAGGGAGTTTCCCCGGCATACATCATGGCCGTCTGGCCGTTGGTAGTTGCGAGATTGTGGGGCATTGGAGAGTCTCCATTGAGAAAATAGTTTGACTCATTAATTACCCTCATTTATGTGAATTTGCTTTCACTTAATCACGAATTGACTGAATCTGGTTAAACATACCAATGTTGTTTCAATGATCGCAAGCACACTGCCGACTGAGATTTCTGATCAGGAATTGGGACTGCATTCGTGTGTATTTGGAATGAATCT
>JAGQQT010000625.1 GCA_020426065.1 Planctomycetaceae bacterium
ATCTGATCAAGGAGCAACTGATCGGACAGACCGTGCGACGAGCCATGGCCCCCCGATACTCCCCCTCACCAGGAGACTTCTGGAAGGCTTACAGCCAGTTGAATGTCCGGGAAGAACTGGCTGTTGTTCCCATTGCAGTGGCCTCTTTCGAAAAACTGGTCGGGGAGCCTGATCAGTCTGCCCTGAAAGAGTTGTTCGAAAAATACCGGGATAAAGTCCCCACCATGACCGAGCCCGGATTCCGCCAGCCTGGCAGAATTCAGCTGGCTTACCTGGAAGTCGATTTCGAAAAGGTCGGTCAGACCGTACCGGAAGTGACCGATGCGGAAGTGAAAGCTTACTACGAAGCCAACAAGGAGAATTACCGGAACTTTGCCAATCGGGCATTTCCCAGCGAATCCGAGATGCCTGAAGCCGGTTCGAGTGCTGCGGGAACAACTCCTTTCGATGGACCTGCTCTCGTGGCCCCTGCCATGACCAGCACTCCTGCTGAAGCTACAACTTCACAGCCATCTCCTGAAAAAACAACTCCTGCCGCTGTTACTCCACCAGCTGGCACTTCGACTCCAGCTCCGGCTGGAACGTCTGTTGCTCCTCCCGCAGGCACCTCAGCAGCCAGTCCTGCCGGGACCAGCGAAACTTCAGCTATTTCTCAGCGGCCTTTCGGGGAATCTCTGGCGAACATTCTGGATGAAGCTCCACCCGCCACGACGAGTGATGTTCCTCCTCCAGCCGGGACATCGGTTGAATTACCAGCTCCGGCAACTACTTCGGAAACTCCCAAGGCTCCAGAACCAGAATACCGTCCGCTCGATGAAACTTTGAAAGAGCGGATTCGGACCCAGCTGAAAACAGAGCGGGTTCTGAAGAAAATGGAAGAAATCTCGGCTGCTGCACGCGGAGAACTGTTCAAAATCAATTCTCGCTACGCGGGGGTAGCCGATGGTGAGAAAGAGTCCGTTGTCCAGGAAATGGATGCAGCAACCCAGGCTTACGCCAAGGAACATGGTCTGCGTTACTCCAAGACTCCTTTCTATTCTTTCGATGAACTTTCGAAATCAGAAGATCATCCGATCGGCAGCTCAACGGAACCATCTGCCAATCGGTTTGAGCGGACAGAAGCACGAACAGTCAGTGAGCAGCATTTTGGCGTGGAAGATGTCGAGGCTCTGGAACGACAGCGTTACCTGGTGTTTGAAGCAGAAGACCCACGTACCCTGAACCGATTCCTGCACTGGCAGATTGGCTTCCAGGATTCTCACACACCAACCTGGGAAGAAGAAGGGGTTCCGGAACAGGTCCGAGAAGCCTGGATTAATCAGGAAGCCCAGAAGCTGGCTGAAAAGCGAGCCTCAGAAGTGGCTGAAATGCTGAGGAAATCCGAAGCAACCTGGAGTGAAACCCTGGCTGAGGTCAATGAAACGGGTCAGGAAGGATCTCAGAGCCTGATTGTGACCTATTCCAATCAGTTCTCCTGGCTTACTCCATCCTCTGCTCCTCGGTCCAACCCACTGGCACCACCAGTTCTGGAAATCTCGGATGTTCCCATCATCCTGGGTGGAGCAGATAATGAATTCATGGAAACCGTCTTCGAAAAGCTCGGACCAGGCGAAATAGGAACGGTCTGGAGTTCCAATCGGCATTATGTGAATGTCGTGCGGGTTGATAACCGTACGAACGTCGAAGAAGTGCGAAATCAGTTCCTGCAGTCCAGCAACAGCCTGTTTTCCCCGTTCGCTCCTTTCCAGAATATGATGATGAACGATGGACGCAGAGTTGTAATCCAATGGAATACAAAACTTTACGATGAATTTGACGTAGAATGGGTGCGTGACAACGAAAAGTAATCTCTGACGATTGTGATCTGTTGTCTTAATGAGACGTTCTCGGCAATGGTATTGAAAGTATGTCTTCCTGTTGATACGCTAACGCTAACGGAGTGTCTTCCCCGACAATAATGTCCAGATGGGAACGTGGTCATGTACATTGAGCTCGAAGTCTCTAATAAACGGTCAAACGTCAAGCGCCTGGTCATCAGGGATCGTGCGATTATTGGCCGTCAATCCCATTGTGATATCCGCGTGGTATCCAGTGAATTGAGCCGTGAGCACTGCCGCATCGACCTGGACGGCAAAGATGCCCAGCTGACAGATTTGGGGAGCACAAACGGCACCTATCTGAATCGGAAGAAACTCGAAGGCCACCAGGCCTATCCGATCAGGAATGGAGATCTCATTCAGTTGGGACCAGCCGCATTCTGTGTGCATCTGAAGGAAGTGGACAAAGTAACTGCCTCCCTGGAAACTCTTTCCGGAGTTTCCCAGGAAACCATCAGTGGGGAATCTGGTTTTTCTTCAGTGCCAGTCGATCTGGTCTCCGATGATGAGTCCACTGTCCCGGCTGATGAATTGATGGCTGACCTGTCAGCGGAGCAGGCCGAGTTTTCCGAAGAGGAGTTCGATGAGATTCTTCCGGACGATGATGAAACCACTTCTCTGCTTGCAGGGGTCGCATCTGATGCGGAACTCAACACCGTCGATGATGACGATGCCTATGATCGTTTCCTGAAAGATCTGTGAAAGCTTTGCGTCAGTGATACTGGTCGACTATGACGCCCTCTGCCTGTCCATAGGCAG
>JAGQQT010000626.1 GCA_020426065.1 Planctomycetaceae bacterium
TTACTGGATGAGAAAGCTGCTGCGAAAGGTTTGTCTGATGTGGATCGCCGGGCAGCCCTCGCTCGCTCGATCACTTCTCCTGATAACATCTGGTTTGCCCGGGCGTTTGTGAATCGAATCTGGACTGAACTGGTGGGAACGAGCTTCTATGCCATGGTTGATGATATGGGACCACTGCGTGAAGCCCGGCAGGAAGAAGCTCTGACACTGCTGAGCGATGGTTTCGTCGCCAGCGGATATGACATCAAATGGCTGTTCCGCACAATCACTGCTACACGCACATATCAACGGGAGTTGAGTAACGGGACTCTGGTTGATGAACCGGTAGAGTTTGCCTGTGCTACACCAACCCGCTTCCGCTCCGAGCAGATTCTGTCTGCCCTGATGGCGATCGCCGGTCGACCGGATGAAGGACGGGAAATCACTGTCGGTCGCAGGGGAAATTTTGCCGGTCAGCGGATGGGAAACATTACGGAACTGTTCAGCTTCGATCCCTCAACTCCGCAGGAGGATCTGTCTGGAGATATTCCCCAATCGCTGTTCATGATGAACTCTCCCTTGATCGGACAGCTGGTTTCCGCTCGCGGAACCGGCCCCCTGGCAAGTCTGCTGCGTCGCTATGATCAGGATGAGGATGCTTTGCGGGAACTGTATGTTCTGGTCCTGACTCGTGAACCATCCAATTCCGAAATGGATGTGCTGAAACGCTATCTCTACGAGGTGGATAACCGGGCCGACGCATTTGAAGACGTGATGTGGAGCCTGGTGAATTCCACCGAGTTCCTGTACCGCAGATAGGAATCTGCTCTTCGGATTCCTCATGAAATGACGCGGATACTTTTCTACAACCTGCATTGATCAGATCATTTTGACCTCCAGACAGGAGTGACCCATGACAAATTACTGGCACGAACTGGTCAGCACGACCCGACGCGGATTTTCACGGCGCTCCCTGCTGCAGTCTCTTCCCGCAGCAGCATTTGCGACTTCTCTCCCGCAGTTAATGGGAGCCGAGTCCGAGAACCTCCGCAAACGTCACAAGGCCGTGATCATGCTGTGGATGTCTGGTGGTCCCAGCCAGCTGGAAACACTCGATCCAAAACCAGGTCACGAAAACGGGGGAGACACCAAAGCCATCCAGACCAGTGTACCAGGCATTGAAATTGCCGAGTTCTGGCCGGAAACCGCCAAGGTCATGGATCACTTCGCGGTCATCCGCTCGCTGACCAACAAGGAAGGCAATCATCAACGGGCAACTTACCAGTTGCATACCGGATACATTCCGACCGGTAGTGTGAAGCATCCTTCGCTCGGCTCGAATGTGGCCCGGCAGATCGCCCAGGAAGATCTCAAGATCCCTTCTGTGGTTTCGGTGGGCCGTGCAGCCGGTGTTACTGCCGGATTTCTGGGAGTTCAATACGAACCATTTGTAATCAATAACCCGGCCACACCACCTGAAAACACCCGTCCCCTCGTGACGGAGCAGCGGTATGGCCGCCGGCTGGATCTGCTCGAACAGCTTGAACGGGAATTCGCCAGCCGCGGAGCTGAGCAGTCCGTGACCGATCATTCGGCGATTTATCGAAAATCATCCGACATGATCCTGAGTCCAGACCTGAAGGCCTTCGATATCAGCCAGGAACCGAGCGAACTCCGTGCTCAGTACGGTGACACTCAGTTTGGTCGGGGTTGCCTGCTTGCCAGACGCCTGATCGAACATGGTGTGACGTATGTCGAAGTCCAGTCCAATGGGTGGGACACACACTTTGACAATTTTGACCGGATTGGCGAACTGGCTGGTCAGGTTGATCCGGCGATGGCTACGCTGATTCGCGATCTGGATGACCGGGGACTGCTCGAAGATACTCTGGTCGTCTGGATGGGAGAATTCGGCCGCACACCCCGCATCAACGGGCGTGGAGGCCGGGATCACTTCCCTCGGGCCTTTAATGGCATGCTGGCTGGTTGCGGAGTGCATGGCGGACAGGTCATTGGAGCGACTTCCCCAGACGGGAACCTGGTTCAGGATCGTCCTGTGAGCGTACCGGATCTGTTCCACACCATCTGTCATGCGGTGGGAGTGAACCCGCTTTCCGAAACAATGAGCCCGCTCGGCCGACCGATGAAAGTGGTTGAAGGGGGCGAAATCGTAAAAGAAGTCTTCTCCGGCAAAGCCTGATCTGGACGGTGAGCCATCAGGATTTGATCGCACCAAATGCCGCAAAGCACGAGTTTTTATGAAGCAGGTCCACCTGCGAAAAGCCGACTTTTCTCAGCAGATCAAGCTGGTACGTGACTGGACGTGGTGAGTCTTCGCGGTCGATATAGGCAAACACCTGATCGCGATACTCTTCCCCTTTCAACGAAACCAGGTAATCCCCATAGCGCTGCCACATCAATTGATGCACCGCGCTGGACTCGTGAATGACCAGGTCCGTGATCCAGAGGCTGCCCCCTGGTCGCAGTAGGTCGTAAATCTTTTGAAATGCCGAGCGCCAGTCCTGATCATCCCGCAAATGATGCAGGACGGCCGCTGCCAGAATCACATCGAAGGATCCTGGCGGCAAGTCAGCCGTTCTGAAATCGGTTTCGACACAACAGATTGATCCGGCATTGCACTTTTCAATTCGCTGA
>JAGQQT010000627.1 GCA_020426065.1 Planctomycetaceae bacterium
GTTGACGAATACGATCCAAACGCCCCGACTCAACAACCCCGCCAGACTCCCGGAACCCTGGTCGAACTGCAATAAAAGAGTGCAGTAGATTCAGCGAAAAGGGTAGCCCGGAAGAATTCCGGGCCACCCTGCGAAGTAGAAATGGTTCCAGAAAATGAGCCGCTATCCCATATTCACCCTCCCCCCGGGAGGGTCGGCGCAGCCGGGGAGGGAAATAGGGTCGCCGCGATCGCTCCGCTATCGGGTTCGACAATGTCGACAACTAGCACTCTGAATGAGGTTGGTCCCGTTGGGTTAGCAGCCGCTTACGGCGTCGCCGCCCCGAAAGAATCTTTCGGGGCCACCCTGTGAGCTACTTCAAAAGCATGCCTTAACGACATGCGTCCGAGTTCCGTCGTGAGAATCTGCCGACGCTGGTGCGTAACCAGCGTGAAAAAAGAAAACTTGACCATCCCGATTTCGACGATAGAGTCTCATGCAGAAAGTCTAAACAAATGCTGGGACATGCCCCAGCCTACGTTACTTGTTCTAGAAGCCATCACGTCGGGCAGCATTTGCCAACGCCGTTGACACCTCTCCGGTCAAGTTAGTGACGCCACCCAGATTTCGGTTGATCGCCGAAATTTCATCGGGCGTTATGCCCTGAGCGAACCCACCAAACTCAGCTGCATTGCGAGGAAGTCTTGTTGGGGCGACTGTTTAATCATTTCTGCGTTTGAAATACTCCGTAATCAGGTATGACAATCCAATCACTGTGGCGGGACCAAGCGGTATCGACAAGCCCATGGCGACAAGTCTCGGCAAGCCCACGTAGCCGTAGAGGAAAGCTGACCAAGAAACGGCGGCCACAAGTATCAGGCCGTAAGCTATGTAGTCTACAGACTTCATTTTTCGTTCCACCAATCGACTGCTTCAGTCCAGTAGGGCAGGCTTCTGCCTGCCTTCCTCATGTGTGAACAGGCCTCCTCATATTTAATCCGCTTCGCCGTAATCCTCTTTCGTCATGGGAAACGTGGGTGGGGGATAGTTACCACATGCCCAATCTACAGGATAAACACCAGCCTTCACCCAACGGTGAAAGCTTGATGGCTCCCAGTCCTTCGGGCATTTCACAAGCTTATGTTTCACTGGATTATAATGAATGGAATTGAAGTGCGTGTCGAAGTCGTCCTCGTCTTCGATTGTGTGTTCCCAGAATCGTCGCTGCCAAACGCCACGGCGGCGTTCCTGGCGTTTGCCGGAAGAGACCTGCTCGTCCCTGCCCCCGCTGGCCAGGAAGCGTTTCGTGAAGTTCTTCTTGATGACACTCCATCGACCGGAATAATTTTGATCTGTGGATGGCAAACTCCAAATCGTATGCATGTGATCCGGGAGCAGGACAATCGCATTGATTTCAAATGGCCAATCCTGTTGGCATTCACGAATGACGTCCCCCAGCAATGTCTGGTTCGATGCAATGTGAAACAACCGACGCCGCCGATGTGTCACGACGGTGAAAAAGAAGGTGCCTCCGGGAACATAAGCACGGCGGTAATTAGGCATCGAGAAATTCTATCGCAACAGGAAGGCATGCGGGAGCATGCCCTACAAGTACTGAGTGCTATTCCAACGCCTCAGGACAGAATTGCCACCAACGGACATCCTTCATACACTCAAAAACGTCGTCGTCTCCGATAATGATTTCCTGCCCGTCGGACTGGAGAGCCAGCGACACTGCCCTCACAGTTGCGGCCACTGTCTCTGGTGTGTCTGCCATCCTGTCACCAAGAGTCTTCTCAAGAGCAGGGTTGACCGACTTTAGGAACAATTCAAAGGAGTATCGCTCTTGCTTTTCCATTCGGCCGAAAACAATGTGAACTTCAAAGTCGTGAAAGCCATGAAGAATTTCGATGTAGACCTTAGCTGATTCATATCGAACTTGACGTTCAGATGCAGCTATGCATTCAAAGCCATCTTTTGCCAAAAACTTCAACGCAGCTTGAGCTTCCTCACAAAAACGCAACTCGCTCCTGATTTGATTCATACTTAACTCCTCGGCGGGTTCCAAAATCCAGTTTTGGGATCGAATTTCCATTTCTCCTTTATGAGCCGGGTGCCATGCCAACACTTGTCGTGAGGGAATCCGGTAATTCAGTCTTCAATGGAAAATGAAAACTTCATGATAATTTGCCACGCCCATTCGCTTTGCTGCTGAGCGTGCCTCGTGTTGCCGTTTTGTTCTTGCAACAATATCCACAAACCAGCCCATTCCCATTTACCGAAAATAGGATTGGCGGTTCACCCGGAAGGAGTAGGCTCCGCGGTTGGAGTCGACGACGAAGTAGGTGCGTCTGATTTCGGCGACGGGGCGGCCCGCGTAGTCGAGTTCGAGTCGGGCGAGTTGGGATTCGATGGCGGGTGGATAGAAGTGCAGAACCCGCGAGGTTGAGACGTCGATCTGGGCCTTCTTGAAGAGTTGAGCGTCGGAAGATTTGAGCGAGCCCCCCTGCCAGGTCATGTAAAGCCGTTGCTCATCCTTACCCGATTTGGTTTTGCGAACTGTCGGCACAGGCTGACTGAGCTTGGACAGGTACACCAGCGTGCCGTCCGGGAGAATTGTTCCCAGTTCAATCCCGAAGAAATCGAGCT
>JAGQQT010000628.1 GCA_020426065.1 Planctomycetaceae bacterium
CTTGACGGTTAACCTGCATCCGGCAGAGCGGGCGGCCTATCGAATTCATGATCGAGGACATTTTGGCGGGCTGCTGACTGGGATCCTGGCTGTCAAACACCGTGGGCGGAGAGTTATCAAACTGGGCTGTCAGCCGGGCCCGATCAATCATCAGTTCGAGCGTGGCGACTCCCTCATCGTTGACATCAATGACCCGATAATGCCGCCACTGTTGGGATTCATTCCGTACCGTTTCGGCAACTTCATTTTTCCGAGTTGTGAACTGGGACTGATCCAGCACGTGATATTTGACGAAATTGCCCGATTCGAACCGATAGGCCAACTCGTATGCTTTTTCCTCTGCTTTGGTTTCTTCAGCAGCCTGCTCCTCTGCCTGACAAAGTGTCCCCAGGAAAAAGAGATTCCAGACCAGGAGCGTCAAAAAAGGAAATTTGATCATGTCAGTCATCACCTGCTTCCCTGCAGAAGAATCAATTCGAGTGAGAGGTTCGTGCCGGAATCCTAGTAAAATTGAACAGCAGGGACGAGACCAATTTGACGACCCCACATTATTCCAGATGTTTCATTTCGCCTGAATAATCGATTTGATTGATCCGGTTACTGCTAACCGGCCTGAATTCTTGACATGGAGAGGCGGAATCGGGCCTTGCTGCATACATGAAACCTACAGTTTCAGAATGGGAACTTCCCAGATTCCTTCATGAAAACTGAACATAAGCACCCTGCCTTGAACGATCTTCAGTTACAACTTGACGAAAAAGATGAAGTCATCGCGATGCTGACGCAGCAGCTCGAAAACGCTGCCGATCGTCTCGATCAGTTGCAGCATGCGCGGAATGGCGCTGCATCGAAAGTTGTTCTGGCTGACGTGCCCGATCCGCTCCTTGAGCAGACTGCTGAGTCGATATCCTATCTGGTTGAAGAATGGAACCAGTCCGAACTGAACTTCAAGCTGGAGCAAATCCAAAGTCAGCTGGATGAACTGTTGAGTCGCTCAATTGAGTTGCCCAGCGGTCAACCCTGTATTCCGCCTGTAGTGCCCGCCGGAGAACCTCACCCGGTTGTTCAAGACGCAAACCAGAGTCTTGAAGCAGCCGAATGGCTGGAATCACTCAAGGAAGCCTTGCTCGATCATGAAGTTGATGAGCCCGAAGTGGCCATTCCAGATGAAGAACTGGAAGACAACGAGTTCTGCCAATACGACGGTTTGAACAACTCTGTTGAAAACCAGCCCGAAGACAAAATTGAGCGACTTCCGCCGATACCGGAAACGGTGGACCTGGCAACCGCCAGCCGCAAACAGCTGGAAGAGGCAATCACGAAACGGGATGATTTCATTGAAATGAGCATCCGGATGTATCGTGATTTGCGCTCCCGCAGACTTCAGCTGAATCATCTGGATGAGTCCCATCTGTCCCAGCTCCCTGCCGAGCAAAACAGGCGGATACAGGAACTGATCCAGAATCTGGAAGAACAGTCCCGCCTGAACGAAGTTACGTTATCACTGGAACGGGCACGCCTGAGTCGGGAAGCAACTCAACTGACACAATGCCGGGATCAGATGCGGAAGTATGCCAAACAGCATGACCTGGATGTAAATGACATCCCAGATCTGTTTCGGATGGAAAATGAACCTGGCCAAACCCAGGAACAACGGAAACAGCCCAACCAGAAATGGCTGTCACTGCTCCGAATCAAGAACCAGGATTCATGAAAACGGCCCAGGAGAGCCCTGTCTGATGACACCACTGAAACAAATTCTTCCGGGAGGCAAGAAGCTGTTCCTGGCCAACATGGTACGCAATACCGGCCTGAATCATGCGCTGTCTGCTCTCCCCCTGTGGTCTGGCCTGCTGGTGGCCAATTATCATCGGATCGGAGATCCCCAAGGATGTCCGTTCGACCAGAATCTGTTCAGTGCAACGCCTGAAGCACTGGAACTGCAAATCAGGCTGTATCGACGTCATGCAGACATTATTGGTGTCAACGATATTCCTGAGGCCCTGTCGGACCGGAGAGGCAAGTATGTCCTGATCACCTTTGATGACGGGTATCGAGACAACTATGAACTGGCCTATCCGGTTCTGAAACAGGCGGGAGTGCCCGCTGTCTTTTTCATTGCCAGTGGCCTGATTGATCGCCCCCGGGTGGCCTGGTGGGATGAAATCGCGTGGATGATCCAGCATTCCGATCGAAACGAGATTGAGCCCAATCCCTTTTTCCCGGAAGGCCTTTCGTTGAAGCTGGAGGATCGCAGTTTCTCCAAAAGTCGAGCGGTGAAAACTTACTGGTCCCTGAAGGATGAGCAGACTGAGGATTACCTGAATCTGCTGGCCAGCCAGACTGGTGCAGGCCGGGCTCCTCTCGAACTGGCGGAATCACTCTGGATGACGTGGGAAATGATTCGGGAAATGCAGCAGGCCGGTTTTGATTTTGGTGGGCATACGGTGGACCATCCGATTCTGGCCCAGATTTCTGTCGACCGTCAACGGGCAGAAATCCGCGAGAACCGGGAACGCCTGATTCAGGAACTGGGTGTTGCCCCTTCAGCCTTTGCGTATCCGGTCGGCCAGTCTCACATGTTTACAGAACAGACGATGCAGATCCTGAAAGAGGCTGG
>JAGQQT010000629.1 GCA_020426065.1 Planctomycetaceae bacterium
ACTTTAAACCGTCCTGGTCAAAAACCGGAGACATGCTGGTTTTCTTCCGCAGACTGAAAAATGATCCTGATGTCAGTCAATGGAAGACTGCGATCTGCATCATCAATGTGGATGGCAGTGGATTTCATCAACTGACAGACGGCACGCACACGGACTTCAATCAGACCTGGACCAGGGACGGCACCAATACTCCAATCTGGAATCGCAAGAATCCGGACACAGGTGGTTATCAGGTGATGGCCAGCAAGGTGGGCGGAGTTCCGGGAGAGGAATATCCACTCACGGACAAGAGCTATCACACCTGGGCATATACCTGCCTGAGCGATGGACGCATTTTTGTCAAATCTCGCCCGCCCGGACAGCAGCGGGGCTATTTCCTGATGACACCTAACCCCGGCGGCACACCAGTTTTTGAGCTCGTTGATTGTGAACTGGCCAAAACGGGATTACTGGATCGGGTCAGTATTTCACCGAGCGAAAAGAAAATCTGCTTCGACTTCACCGCCGGTTCACAGCAGAAGATTCCGGGACGCACGCTCTACATGGCTGACTTCGACTCCCAAAACCTCACGATCACCAATGCAAAACCGTTTGCCAACGAGGATCAGAAACCCGTCTGGTTTGATTATCCTCGCTGGACCAGGGACGAAGCTGCAATCGTCTATCATGCCGGAGGCAAGCTGTTTATCTACACGCTGTCCGACGATTCGACAAAGCAGGTGTCAGTGGATAATAAAGCCGACTATCGCTATCCGCATGGTGAGGCTGCACCTAAATAAGAATCAGTACTCAGCCAACACTAACCCGGGTAGCCATGTGAACGCATTGCCACATCTGCGATCAGCTGAAGGCAGCATCCATGAGGCTGAACGGGTGGACCAACGTGGATCCTACAAACTGATGACAGTTTGAGGTCTTTCGGACCAAGCTATTTTCCCAATGAAAACAGCCTCCTGACCACTGAGGCCAGAAGGCTGTTGATTGAAGGCGGAGGGACTCGAACCCTCGACCTACGGATTAAAAGTCCGTTGCTCTACCAGCTGAGCTACGCCTTCCCGAATATGGAATTGCGGACAGGTAAAGAGGTTATCGTATCCCTGTCGCCCGGTACTCTAGCAAAATCAGGTCAAAGAACAACCTTCTGGATTTGCTTCGCCAGCATTCCTCCAGCGAAAAACTCCCTGTACACCTGATTTTGCGGGTAATCATCAAATATTCCGCAAGTGAACAGGAAAAATCAATTCCTTTGTACAGTGTGCCGCGTTAAACAGACACCAGATTGAGCTCGCGAGTTCAGTCTGTTCTGCTGTTTTGGCAGAATCAGGACAATCCAGGAAGAGTGGAATCGCCCAGGATCCTGATTATGCTAGTATTTTCATACTAATCGTGCAGGTTCCCCCAGATTGATGAATTTCCCAGGTGCGGGGGAGATTGATTTCGGGTGGATTGCGTTATGATCCCGATATTGACCTGCAGGTGAGTTGATCCATTACAGAGGAATTCCAGCTGCGGTTTCTGAAATTTTCCTGAACCTGCCAGGTCATGATCACGTTTGATCTTCAGACCTGTAAAGAGGTTAAGACATTTCAGTCATCAGAGTAAAGGGCTGGGTCAGGGTTAGATATTCGAGTTTGTTGGTAACGATTATGACAATCAAAACACAATTGTCGGCAGGATGTTTGATTCTGTGTGTGGGGTTGATCGGCTGCGGGCCTGCGGCAACACCTCCTGCTGAGTCGAATGGCGGCTCAGATCACGGACAGATTTCCTCAGACCCCGGTCCGGTTCCGGAAGGGCAATCGGAACCGGAACCAGCACCGGCTCCCAGCTCAGACTCAGGGTTGATCGAGTTGCCTTCCCCCGAAGCAGGGACATCTGCCGGAGATGGTGGCCCCAGTTTTCCTGCTCCTCCTCAGTGATCGTGATGAGCAGTATCAGTTCGGAAGTACCGGTGAAAGTTCGGGAACGCTCGAAAGAATCAGCGGGGAAAGTGCCAGCGACCAGTTGGTCATGGTACGTCTCTCCTCAGGAATGGCTGCGCCGAATCGTGCATTTGGATGACAGTCCCCATTCCATTGCCCTGGGGACAGCCATCGGGGTGTTCATTTCTCTGACACCTACTGTCGGCATTCAAATGCTGCTGGTGCTGATGTGTGCCTGGATCTGCAAGCCCTTCTTCCGCTTCAATCGACTGGCAGGACTGGTTGCCGTCTACATCTCAAATCCAGTTACAACCCTGCCCATTTACTGGTTCAACTACTGGGTGGGAACGTTTTTCGTTGCGGGAAATGTCACCCGGGAAGCACTGGCTGAAGCGCTGGAATATCACGGCTGGCGAGAGTGGGGGCTCAGCCTGACCCAGCTTCTGTTTGACTTTGGCTGGCCTCTCGTAATTGGCTCACTGCTGATGGGAATTGTTTGTGCGTTGCCAACCTATCCCGTCGTGAAATGGCTTGCTGCTTCCGTGCAGCACAAGCGGCATCAGCTGGAACTGAAACGCCACGCTCACAAAGATCAGACTCCACAGATCTGATCTTTCTGGCTGTGTCCAGTGAATGACGCTCACTCAAAACAAGCCCATCCACATTGCTCCTGAGCTTGCCGCCTG
>JAGQQT010000062.1 GCA_020426065.1 Planctomycetaceae bacterium
AAGGCTTCCGTCGTGCAAATGGCAAAGCCGGGACTCGAAATTTCATCGCGATCATCAGCACGGTGAACTGCTCGGCGACCAGCTCCCGGATGATTGCCCAGCAGATTGAGCCGGAACTGCTGGCGAGATATCCCCATGTGGATGGCGTGATTGCGTTAACCCACAAAGGGGGCTGCGCATTTGAGTATCAGGGACCTGATCACGAGCAGCTGAACCGGACCCTGGCTGGTTTCGCCCGGCATCCGAATATCTGCGGTCATCTCGTGATCGGTCTGGGCTGCGAGACGGCTCAGGCCGACTACCTGATTGAATCTCAGGGACTGGTGACTCTGCAAACCGATCCCAAAACGGCGAGTGTCACCAGTTCAAGCCGACCAGCTATCAATATTCAGCAGTCGGGCGGTATTCGGAAAACGGTGGAGAAGGCGTTGTCTGCACTGCCGGAACTGCTTCAGGAAGCGGACCGGGCTCGCCGTGTGCCAATTCCTCTTTCCGAACTGATTCTCGGAACCGAATGCGGCGGCAGCGATGGCTACAGTGGAGTGACCGCCAATCCTGCGATTGGTATCGCCAGTGATCTGCTGGTCCAGCACGGCGGAACTTCGATTCTGTCCGAAGTCCCGGAAATCTACGGCGGGGAACACCTGCTGACCCGTCGAGCGATTTCCCGGGAAGTGGGAGAAAAGCTGATCGAGCGGATTCGTTGGTGGGAACACTATGCAGAACTGTTTCATTGTCAGATCGACAACAACCCCTCCGTCGGCAATAAAAAAGGGGGCCTGACCACGATCTTCGAGAAGAGCCTGGGAGCCATTGCCAAAGGGGGGAGCACTGCCCTGCGAGCGGTTTACAACTACGCTGAACCGGTTCTGGAAAAAGGCTTCGTGATCATGGATACCCCGGGGTATGACCCTGCCAGTGTGACCGGAATGATTGCCGGGGGAGCCCAGGTGAATGTCTTCTCAACTGGCCGTGGCAGCTGTTTCGGCAGCAAACCTGCCCCAACCATCAAAGTCTGCTCAAACACCGCAACCTACCAGGCACTGATTGAAGACATGGACATCGATGCAGGAAAAGTCCTGTCCGGTGTTTCCCTCCAGCAGTTAGGGGAAGAGATTTTCGAGGATGTGATTGCGGTCGCTTCAGGGAAAATGACCAAATCCGAGCAACTGGGCATGGGCGACGAAGAATTTTGCCCCTGGTCTCCAGGACCGATTTTCTAGGATCCCCTATCTCACTGAAAATTAAGGAGTTACGGCTTCTCGCTTCTTTTGAGCTCCGCTTCATCACGGCACTTTTGCCGCTGGATGAGTGACTTCTGGCGGCTCCCGTACAATCGCTACAAGCGGAAATCGCAAAAAAACCGTTGCCATCCGCACAATCGTTACAGCTTCACAAACAGCCAAACCGATACTACCGGCAGGTCCATTATACTGCGCAGAAACTCAATGCGTGTTGTGTTGACGCGAATACGGGTTTCTGGTTCAGGCCTAGATCGATGATGCTTCAAGAGATTAAGTCGCTGATGACATTCCTGCAACGACGAGCTGATCTGAACACCGCAGTCCCCCATGCGCATCGAGGACGACACCGGATGACAGGACTACGCTGGTGCTGCCGTGGTATTGCTGCTTTGGTGCTCGCCTGGTCTGGCCAACAGGCCCAGGCTCAATGGGAGCCACCAGCGGGAGGTCCACCTCCCGGGCAACCAGGCATGAAATCCCAATTACCACCGAATCCATTTGCTGTTCCAGTCACCCAGGCGGGTCACTGGACACCGGACATGGCTTCTCAGGGAATCCAACAGACCCAGTTTGAAGTGCCAATGGCAGGTCCGCCCCAGGCTGGTCCACCTGCCGCTGGTCCTCTGAATCCCTATCCGGGCATTGACATGTACCGGTACGGATTCCAGCAGAACATCAATCAGAATGGGCTGTGGTACCAGGAACTTCGCAACTCGTCCAAAAACTATTACGGACGGGTCGAATACATTGTTCCGGTTTACAACAGTCCTGGAGACAAGCTGTTTGGTTACGGCGGAATCGAAACAGGCATTGTGGCTACCGACCGCATTCCGCCTTCCTACTTTTCGATTCCCCGCGATCAGGGAACCGTTACCACGGGTGGTGGTAATAACAACAGCAACACCTCCATTGCGGGACGAGAAGTTTACGACAGATACTTCCCGTACTATGAATTTAATGAAATGTTTGATGACATGAGTGGCTCTGGGATTGCCCTGGAGTTTGGTGTCGAGTCCGAAGATGGCAGCGGCTGGGCGATCAACGGCTGGTACGGTGGTGAATCCAATGAGAGCTATTCCAACGGTGGAGTTCCCCGTCGAGCCTATACTCCCATCGCTGGAGGAGACCCGTTTGCCTTCCTGGGGAACGATCCTTTATATGTCCTCGAACTGAGTGCACTCAACGGCTCGCTGCCTATCAACAACGGGAGTGGAGTCGCAGACAGAATTCCCTTCGATACCCTGTATGAAATGCAATACTCTCAGCAGGCCTGGGGGAGCGGTCTGAAATTCTACCGCCCTGCGATTTCCCGCGGGGACTGGTACCAGTTCCGCCCGATTGTCGGTCTGCGTTATTTGAATATTCGCGAAGGTTTCAACTTCCGCGGACTGGACAGCGGGGCTGAATACGAATTCCTGAACTTCAACGACATTGATGTTCCCCAGGAATTTGAAACCCTGCTCCAGCTTGACTTTGGATTTGTCACTGTCGGGAACAACAATACGGGACAACCGGGTTTTGAAGGTCGACCAGACCCCAGCACCTTTAACGATGGACCCATTGAAGGGATCCAGAGTGTGGTCAATCCAGTAGACTTCTTCCCGACCAACCCGTATGAGACACAGGTGGCAGCTTCCACCCAGGCTCAGGCAGCAGGTCCTGAACTGGGAATTGAGGCAGAATTCGGTGGCGATACAACCCGCCTGATTCTGACTGCCATCGGTGGTTTGACTGCAACCCGGGAAAATATCCGACTGGATGGGTTCGGTGTTTATAACCACTTCATCAACAACGTCGATCCGGATGCAGATATTCTCACACCAGATGGTGGAGAAATGGGAACCGGAGTTGGAGGACTGCTGGATGAAGACACCCGATTCCGGGATCGAGCCACCTCCACGCATGTTTCTCCCATTCTCGACCTGTCGCTGCGGTTTGAATCTCAGCTGTTCCAGTATGTCCCGGTGTTGAACCGATTCGAATTCTTTGAGGAAGCCCACTTCAGTACCAGTTACGGGTTCCTGTATGTGGGAAATCTGTCCCGACCACAGAATTCAGTCAACTACACGACATTCCCGATCAATCCATCACTCGATCCTAATCGCAGTGGCTGGACGATGACCCAATGGACATTCGGTCTGACATGGGAACGATGATTTCAAAGTCTGCAGGATTCTGAGTGGCGTTCCGTCACCTCGATACCTCAACTTGCAGGATTATGTCCAAGATCAGAACCGGGGTGGAATGCCACCCCGGTTTTTTCATTTTCCTGGACGCTGCACGAGATCCGACCTGCCGGGAGCGAATTGCTGTGCGGCAATGGCTGCTCCTCTTCGCAGCTGGCCCCGGTACTGCTCACCGGGAAACTGGCTCCTTGAAGAATTTTTTCCGGGTCAATTGTTAGCCTGAGAGCCGTTTCGTATGCTCGACTCAGAACATGCAGCGACACAGGAACGCCAATTTGCAGGACGCACGTTCAAATCCGCGGTTTTGAGACGAGAATGCTTCTGCTTTTCCACTGTGGTCAAGCCCGAAGCCGAGTGCAAATTCTCCTCTGGAGCATCCTGAGGACCTGTTGCCTTCTCTCCGCATCGTGACGATTGCGGAACCGTTGTCGAATCAGATCGACATCGAATTCCATCATCCCATTCAAATCATCCAAGTAAAGTTTGTCGGACCAGGAGAACCCCATGAATCCATCACGTCGTCAGTTCCTGCAAACCTGCTCACTGCTGGGAGCGGGAAGTCTGTTTGCGTCTGCCCTGCCTGCGGCATGGGGCGCAGAAAAAACCGGACACAAAATCTCCCTTGCTCAGTGGTCGCTGCACAAAGCGTTTTTTGATGGCAAACTGGACCCGATCGACTTTGCCAAAATCACAAAAAATGAATTTGGAATTCATGCGGTCGAGTATGTCAATCAGTTCTACAAGGACAAAGCCACCGACCAGAAATACCTTCAGGACCTGAAATCCCGGGCTGAAGGCGAAGGGGTAAAAGGCCTGCTGATCATGATCGACCGGGAAGGAAACCTGGGAGATCCGGATCCGGCCAAGCGGACAACCGCCGTCGAGAATCACTACAAGTGGGTCGAAGCAGCCAAGTTTCTGGGCTGTCATTCCATTCGAGTCAATGCGGCCAGTGGCGGAAGTTATGATGAACAGGTGGAACGGGCCGCTGATGGCCTGCGCCGGTTGTCAGAATTTGCTGATCAACACGAAATGAATGTGATTGTGGAGAATCACGGCGGACTTTCTTCCAGCGGAGCATGGCTGGCCAAAGTGATGCAGACCGTCAATCATCCCCGCTGCGGAACTCTGCCAGACTTCGGCAACTTTGCCATCGATCGCCAGCAGGACATCTGGTACGACCGTTATCAGGGTGTGGCTGAACTGATGCCTTACGCCAAGGCCGTGAGCGTGAAAACGCATGATTTTGTAGATGGCAATCCTTACCTGACCGTGGATACCCGGTTCAACAAGGAAACCGATCTGCGACGCATCATCAAGATCGTGATCGATGCCGGCTACACGGGCTATTACGGTATCGAGTACGAAGGAAGTCAGCTGGATGAATATGCAGGAATTCGTCGCTCGAAGGAAGCACTCGAAAAAGTGCTGAGCGAACTGACCTGATTCCCGCCACCTTTGCCTGTCCTAGACGAAAAAGCCCGACAGCCTGCCTGGCTGTCGGGTTTCGGCACCCCGTTCATTGACATCTTTGACCCCAGGATTTTGAAATCATGAGTGAAGCACCGAACTACAAGCCAGAAACCCTGTGTCTGCACGCAGGTCAAAAACCCGATCCTGCAACCAACTCCCGGGCCGTGCCGATCTATCAGACCACATCGTACGTGTTCAACGATACCGATCATGCCGCCCGACTGTTTGGGCTGCAGGAGTTCGGGAATATCTATACACGCCTGATGAACCCCACCTGTGATGTTCTTGAGCAGCGTCTGGCGGCACTGGAAGGCGGTTCAGGAGCGTTGGCGCTGGCTTCCGGGTCGGCAGCGGTCACCTATGCCATTCTGAACATCATGGGAACCGGCAAAAACATCGTTTCCTCAGCGAGCCTGTACGGGGGAACTTACAACCTGTTCCACTATACACTGCCTCGACTGGGCATTGACTGCAAATTTGTGGATCAGACCAATCCAGAAAACTTCCAGAAGGCGATCGACGAAAACACGAGAGCCGTTTTTCTGGAAACGATCGGCAATCCCCGGGCTGATGTTCCTGATTTCGAAGCGATTGCCAAAATTGCTCACGAAAACGGTTTGCCACTGATCGTGGATAACACCACCGCTTCCCCATACCTCTGCCAGCCTTTCAAGTGGGGAGCGGACGTGGTGGTTCATTCCTGTACGAAATTCATCGGCGGGCATGGAACTTCGATCGGGGGGATTTTGATCGAGAAAGGAGGCTTCCCCTGGGATAATGGCAAATTCCCGGAACTGACCGAACCAGAACCGAGCTACCATGGCATGAAGTTCTTCGAAACCTTCGGCCCGATGAACCTGGCCTATATCCTTAAGGCCCGGACGCAAATTCTGCGGGATACCGGGGCTGCCATGAGCCCGTTCAATGCGTTTCAGTTCCTGCAGGGTCTGGAGACGCTGCACCTGCGAATGCCCCGCCACAGTGAAAATGCCCAGAAGGTGGCGGAGTTCCTGGCCGATCACCCCAAGGTTTCCTGGGTGAATCATACCGGCCTGCCAACGCATCCCAGCTACAGCCTTGGACGAAAGTATCTGCCCAACGGCTGTAGTGCCGTCTTTGGCTTTGGTGTGGCTGGTTCGACACCGGAGCAGCAGAAGCAGAACGGGATCAAACTGATCAATTCCGTGAAACTGTTCTCCCACCTGGCTAACATCGGAGACAGCAAGTCTCTGATCATCCACCCCAGCAGCACAACGCACCAGCAGTTGTCGCTGGAAGAGCAGCAGGCCACCGGCGTGACTCCGGACTTTGTTCGCATTTCGGTTGGTACCGAGGCAGTTGAAGATATCATTGCAGACCTGAAACAGGCTCTAGATCAGATCTGATCAAAGTTCGAGTCCGGATAGAACCAGAACGTCCCCGCTTTCCTTGTGGAGAGTGGGGACGTTTTTGCTTGAACGGTTCTGCCAGGATTCACAGAAAATCAGCAGATTCCAGAATCAATACTGTCAGAGTCTGCTCATCCTCTCGGGGAGGCCTCTGTTTTCTGCTTGCAAAAGAGGCTTTTGTCCAGGAGCAACGAGAAACCGTACCGGTTGAGCCATGCTGGCAAGCTGGGGTGTGGTTTCCGCTTAGGTAAACGGAAACTTGCGGCAAAATTCTGTTCGGATTTACGCCATCAGGCATCCGAAACTCTGTATGTCGACGGCATCACCCTTACATGTGTGTGTTGCCAAGAAGCGGGTTTCTTCCCGAAACCTGCACTGAAGCAAGGACCTGCGACAAACCGGAAACCACTTTAACCAGAAAACCCTCCCCAGTCTTACCAGGTTGACAAGACGGAATCGGGCCAAAGTTCTGAGAGAAGACTTCCGGATCAAAGCAGAAATTCTTCAGTCAGGTTGATCACTGTCTGCTGGCAGTGGGGAGAAACAAGATTGACCACTGAGAGTTGATGGGAGCTCAGTTTCGTGAATTTCGAGCATACAGACAATCTGATGACCTGCGGTCCTCGCCAGTGCTTGCACGCGGTTGGAACAGTGCGGGGCACCTACGTTCATCAGACCAGCCTGCATAATCGGAACAATCGTTACAACGGGCTCACAATTCTGTGCAACTTGGTAACTGAACAGTTTAAGTCGATGTCTGCGTGAGGCATCGCCGAAAACACTGTCAGGTTTGCCTGTTCTTTCCGTGTCGAGTGAATTGAATTGTGACTGAACCGCTGGGGAATGTCCCTGGAGTCCAACTTGGTTCGCGACTTTGTCCTCAGAAAAGAGTTCGAGGAGAATTTAAAATGAAAAAGACGATCTGTTTCGCTGCTGCTCTGATGCTGTGTTGTATGAGCTTCGCTGACGCTGAAGCTGCACTGTTCAAAGGCCGTCTCCTGAAGAAATGCCGTAGCTACGTCAGCTGCTGTGCTCCTTCTTGCTGCTGCCCGGACACCTGCTGCGACACTTGCTGCGATGATTGCTGTGCTCCTAGCTGCTGCTGCCCAGACAACTGCTGCGACAACTGCTGCGATGATTGCTGCAACACCTGCTGTGCTCCAAGCTGCTGCTGCCCAGAAACTTGCTGCGATGACTGCTGCAACAGCTGCTGTGCACCAAAGTGCTGCGTTCCCAGCTGCTGCTGCCCAGACAACTGCTGCGACAACTGCTGCGATCACTGCTGCCCAAGCTGCTGTGCTCCAAGCTGCTGTGCACCACACTGCTGCAACTAGTTGAACAGCGGTCGCAAGGCTGCTTACAACACGGCAATTAGCCGTTAACAAACAGAAGGTGAAGAAAGCCCCTCTTTCTTCACCTTCTTTTTTTATTGCAACTCAATTCTCTCGTGCTTCAAAAGCGGAGTTCTACCGTACCAGATGCACAACCATCAGATCGTGCCCTTCCGCTCCCCATTCGGTATCAGAGATCAGCACGATCCGGCTTCCAGAGGACAGCATTCCTTTCTGCCTGCCCCAGTTGACGGCAAATTCGAGGATCGATTTGGGATCTTCCTGGACGACATCGCTGTAAATGGGAATGACTCCCCAGTACAGACACATCTTGTTGGCAACCAGTCGATCATCTGTAATCGCCAGGATGGGAATCCGGCTCCGCTGCCGTGAAACAGCCAGAGCTGTCCGTCCCGACTGGGTACACATCACGATCAGGTCGGCCCGCAGATGTTCGGCAACCGTGCACGCTCCCAGGGTGACCGCTTCCGTGACCACCATCGCCCGGTTTCGCGAATCTGTTTTCCAGTCTACATCATCCCGCAGCGGGACTTCATCCTCAGTATAGCGAACGATGTTATCCATCATCTCGACCGCACGCAGCGGATATTTCCCGATGGCCGTTTCACCGGACAACATGACTGCATCCGTCCCGTCGAGTACCGCGTTGGCGACATCGGCCGCTTCGGCCCGGGTGGGGAAAGGCTGCTCTTCCATGCTGTCCAGCATTTGAGTTGCCGTGATGACCGGGATCCGACGCTCATTGCAGTGACGAATAATCTGTTTCTGCAAAATCGGCAGCCAGGCAATTTCCGACTCGACTCCCAGATCACCCCGGGCCACCATCACACCATTACAGACCTTGGTGATGGCTTCCAATTCCTGGATTGCTTCCACTTTTTCGATCTTGGCTATCAGTTGAGGTTGATAACCAGGATTCAGTTCTTCAATCCGTGCCCGCAAATCGACCAGGTCCTGGGCAGAACGGACAAAGCTCAATCCGAAAAAGGTCAGCTGGCGGGACAGTCCCCATTTGAGATCATCCAGATCCTTTTCCGTCAGGCTGGGTGTGCGGAGTTTTGCGCCTGGAAGATTGATCCCCTGACGGGAGCGGATCAGACCAGGACGAAATACCGTGCAGATGATTTCCTCTTCGGAGGGCTTTTCGATGACCGTCATGCCGACCGTGCCATCGGCCAGCAGGATATTGTCTCCCGCCTGCAGATCACTGACGAGATATTCGTAAGTGCAGGTCAACCGGCTCCCATCATAGGGGACATCACCGTTTACAAACCGGAACTGCTGACCGACTTCACAGTTCACACCTTCGGGCGGCAGTTCTCCCAGCCGGATTTTGGGGCCGGAAAGATCTCCCAGAATCCCGATCGGCTGTCCAAGATCTTTTGACAGTTCGCGGATCGAATCGACGATTCCATCCAGCCAGTCGTGATCTCCATGGGCAAAGTTGAGCCGAAAGACATCGACACCTGCCTGCACCAGAGCCCGCAACCGTTCCGGCGGGGCAGAACTGGGGCCGATGGTAGCAATGATTTTTGTCCGGGCCTGATGCTTGTGGGGGGTAACCAGTTCCATGGATCCGCCTTCTGCAGACTTGTGTTGAAGAATAATGCCGTCGTGCTACTAACGTGTCAAAGTCTTGTTGCTTGCGCAAATTGTCCAGTGCGTTAGAATTTGGTAACGGCAGTCAGAACAGACCAGCCGTGCTGGGAGTCTAACTGGCTGCCAGCAGGTTGACGAGGGCGGTTTCAGCAGGGAATCAACTCATCCACACATGGACATGCCGCTTCCCGACTGCAAACATACCTTTTTTCCGGCATCCTCAGCAGAATGTTCTGTTTTCCGTTCACAGAAACAGCACAGTTCCCGTAGAAAATCTACCCGGATTCCGTTTGCAGGTTGGCATCCCCCTTACAATTCGGGATACAATCCCGAATAATCCGGAAACCATCCCCGTACGAGAATGTTCAGAAATCGCGACGATGTCAGAAGAATCGCCAGAAGAATCCTCTCAGGAAACTCAGCATACGCTGGAAAACTCCCAGGAATCGACAGTTGCCCAGCAGGATCTGTCCGGTTTGACCCTGGGCGAATTCCGCCTGCTGCGCCGTCTCGGTAAAGGGGGAATGGCCAACGTTTATCTGGCAGAACAGACGGCCCTGAACCGGCATGTGGCCATCAAGGTGATGAAAAATGATCTGGTGACGGATGCCACCTACCTGGATCGGTTCAAAACCGAAGCGATGGCTGCCGCGAACCTGAATCACATCAACATTGTGCAGGTTTACACAATTGGCGAGGCAAACGGGTATCATTTCATTGCCCAGGAATATGTGCAGGGGATGAACCTGCGGGACTTCATCACCCGCAAAGGTCCTCCCGAACTTTCTGTGGCACTGCATATCATCCGCCAGATTGCCTCGGCCCTGCAGAAGGCTTCCGATGTGGGCATTGTCCACCGGGATATCAAGCCGGAAAACATTCTGATCAGCCGGAAAGGGGTTGTGAAAATCGCAGACTTTGGTCTGGCCCAATTGACACTCAGTGGCGAGCGAATGAACCTGACTCAGGAAGGTGTGACAATGGGCACGCCGTTGTATATGAGTCCGGAACAGGTCAAGGGGAACAAGGTCGACCATCGCAGCGATATCTATTCGCTGGGAGTGACCTGTTATCACATGTTCGCCGGCCGGCCTCCTTTCCGGGGTCAGACCGCCATTGCCATTGCGATGAAGCACGTCAATTCCCAACCAGCACCGCTGGCCAAACGTCGTCCAGACCTTCCCCCGGCAGTTTGTGAAGTCGTTCACAAAATGATGGCCAAGAAGGTCAATGACCGGTATCAGGATGCGGGAGAACTCCTGCAGGATTTGAAAAAACTGGCCAAAGTCATCCAGGGAGAACCGGGTGAAGTCAGCCTCTCTGCCTTCGAAAGCAATACCGGACAGGTCTCCGAAGCAACGGTGCTGAAGCCTGCTAACAGACTCAAATCCGGTCCCAGCATTCGCAAGTTCATCCTGATTGGCCTGTTATTCCTGGTGGCAGGTGGTGCCCTGGGGGTAGCGGCCCGACCACGGCTCAATGCCGAACCGGCTTTGAATGCCGTTCAGCGGGATTCTGCCCGGGAACAGTTTGCTGATGCCATGCTGGAAGGAAACAGCGAAGACGCCTGGAAAGCCCTGCGTGTGCATCATGCCAACACCGCAGAACGCTGGCAGGCGGAAGAACGGCTGGCCATCCTGTATCTGAATCAGGGCCGACTGGATGAAGCCTCGCACCTGTTTGAAACCTTCATTGAACAGGATGCCAATGACCGTTTCAACCTGGTTCCGGTTGGTTATGCGGGCAGGGCCATCATCGCCACAATGAAAGGGAACTACTCTCAGTCTGATACAATTCTGGAATCCAACAGCAAACGCATTTCCGAGAAATTGAGCGGGCCGACAAAGCCACTGGTGGTAGAAGCCATGACCATCAATGCCACTCATCTCGAAAAACCGAGAATGACGGTTGAGAAGATGTTCCCGGAAGACCTTGAAACGTAATCCGTCTTTACTCTCACGGTTCACCACCGCTCGACCGGACCGGCTGGCACAGGGACCTGCAACTCCGGAAGGATGCCGTCCCGGGTCCCCTCGAGTGGACCTTCGTCATCAATAATTTTGATGGCAGCGTGAAATTCAGCTGCTGTCTGAGCCCTCTGCACCAGTTCCCGCAGGCTGGCTTTCACCCGCATGGCCTTCAGATACCAGTGCACCGTCCGACGATAGGCAATCAATGCACTCCGCTCCCCATCCAGTTCATTGAGCAGGTCAAACTGCAGACGCACCAGTTCCATGCGTTGCCGAAAATTTCCCGGAGGAGAATATGAACCTGTCAGTTCCCATTCCTCCAGTTGTCGGAAGATCCACGGATTGGCCAGTGCGCCCCGACCGATACTGATGGCCTGGCATCCGGTACGCTCGAACATTCGGGCCGCATCGGGAATGGAGCGGATGTCTCCGTTGCCGATGACGGGAATGTGTTCGACCGCTTCCACAACTTTGCGAATTCCACTCAGGTCCACAGAGCCCTTGAAGCCCTGCTCGCGTGTCCGGCCATGAATGGCCACCGCTTTGATACCAACCTGCTCAAATTCACGGGCAAACCGGGGAGCAGTCAACTGATGTTGATCCCAGCCCAGCCTCATCTTCACAGTCACGGGCAATGACACGGCATCCACAACGGTCTGCACGAGGGCAACTGTACTCGAGGCATTGCACATCATGCTGGCCCCGGCACCACTCTTCGTCACATGGTCCACCGGACAGCCCATATTGATATCGATTGCGTCCATGCCTCCGCGTTCCTGGAGGAATTGAGCGGCATCGCGCATGATGACAGGATCGCTGCCAAAGATCTGGACCGCAAAAGGGGTATCGTCCGGAGTAGACCGAATCAGATCCAGCGATTTACCGCTCCCCGCCAATAGCGCCCGGGCATTCACCAGGTCGCAGGTCCCCAGCCCCAGCCCACCGCAGCGCCGGACGACTCGCCGAAACGCCAGATTGGTGTATTTGGCCAGCGGTGAGAGGCAATAGCGGCTCGGCAGTTCCAGCGAACCAATCATGATCACCGGGC
The DNA here is from genome assembly GCA_020426065.1 of Planctomycetaceae bacterium. GTDB lineage: Bacteria > Planctomycetota > Planctomycetia > Planctomycetales > Planctomycetaceae > Rubinisphaera. Next base: position 12,261 of record JAGQQT010000062.1, read on the forward strand.
GCGCTGCAGGTTGGGGGAAATGGTAGCGTCCCGCTTCAAAAACAGGCGAGGGAGTCATCACAGACACTCCCCATACCGGACAGGATCGGTTGTTGTCCTGCCAGCTTTTCGACAATCAGTAATAACAACCTTTCCCAGCAAACTCGTATTCCTTCCCGGATCGGTTACCATGGCAGCATGACAGGATTGGAACCGATGTTCAC
>JAGQQT010000630.1 GCA_020426065.1 Planctomycetaceae bacterium
TGAGTCTGCTGACCAGCTGCTCCACCCAGTCCAACAATTGTCGGCACGGCAAATTCACCCCCAGCCAGGAAGGTAGCAGGATGTCCGCTGAGTGTTGTCAGAGATGGTCGAGACAGAATCTTGGCCGTTCCATTGGAAGCGAGAGCGGCAATCAGGACGGTGATATCCCCGTTTTCAAAAATACCGGTCAGAGTAGGAACTCCGCCCGAGATCGCTGAGTTGATGGCATGTCGTCCGTTGGCAAACAGAACGTTGAAGTCGACGCCCATCCGGCGAAGCTGTGAGCGGTTCAGTTCGGCAATCGTCACATGCAGCATCACCTGGAATTCACCAGGGACCTGCAGCATGTTGACCAGGAATCCTGAAAACAGATCGTCATCCCCTCGACCTCGACGACCACCATCGGCATTGCCGAAGTCATCGCCTCGGCCACCGAAGCCACCGGGGCCACCCAGCCCACCGTAATCATCCAGGAATTCCCCTTCGATGATCTGCAGGATGCGGGCTGCTTCTGCTCCGTCACGAGCCTGGCCTTTAACGACCAGCTTTTCATGCAGAGGAATCAGATAGACTTTGCTGTTCGGAAACAGAATGGCCAGTTTCCGTTCGAGCTTTCCGTAATCAATACGGAGCTGTTCTTCAATGTTTGGGTCACGAATGGTTGTGACTTCGTAGATCAGGGGATCATTATCGTCTTCAAACCACAGGGTCAGTGTGGTGGTCCCCAGAGCGGCACCGATGATTGCGAATTCATTCTCTTCGAATGGTGCAATGTCAATGACGGATGGATCTGCAATAGCCATGCGGGTAACCCGCTTGGCAGTTTTAATGAGCTGGCTGCGGTTCTGGATGATTTCCAGTTTCCGCTCCACTTTGGGCATGCTGACAATCCGGGCATCAAGCCCTGGACGTGGTCCATCCTGACCATTGGCCGACACATGGAATGAGGCCATCAAGCCGCAAACCGCGATACAAATCAGGTGTTTCCCAGCCTTTGCAGGCCCCTGGTACCTCGATGAATTCAACATCCGAGGTCGCTCCTTCCCTGGAGTGATTGAATGATGGGACAGGTTGACGACTGCCAGAAATCATCGATCCGGCTTTGTCACAACTGTCATTCCATTTCCGCAGGAAATGAAAGTGACTTATCCCTGTCCTTCGCTCTTCTGGTAAACCAAACTTCCGACCGCATACGATACGTCCCCGCTTGCGGAAGCTTTGGCTTGAAAATTCGATGCAGAAATACCGCATCCGGTCTAGGTATCGGTTATTCACTTTCGAAAGATTGATCTGATTTACATGATTTCAGTTGCGTCTTTCCGATTCATGTGTCATTGCTGGATGCTTTTTTGGTGTTGGGCTCGAATTCCCGGATTTTGCTCAAGTCTTGCCAACTGAAGCTTTCATGCCAAAATAAAGGTCACCCTCAGATTAGCAGGGGAAATGACTCATTCCGCGGAAATCTGCATGAATACGGAAGCTCAACTCTTTTCACTGTTTACGCTTAGCCCGAAGATCACACTCTTTCCTGTGGTTCATGGCAGCGGAGATTTTACAATTGAGCTGCGACGCATCATGCTCAATCAGAAGTTTGATGCCCTGGCCGTGCCACTGCCACAGAGTTTCCAGCAACCTGTCGAACAGGCCTTGCAGAATCTGCCGATCGCTCAAATTGTCTATCAGCAGGAGTCCTACCAAAGTTTTTCAAGTGGATCAGAAGCTGAACTTCCCACTGCGACTTACGTGCCGATTGAACCCTGTCAGCCAGTGATAACTGCCCTGCGATTTGCACTGCAGGAACACCTTCCACGGTATTTCATTGATCCCGAAGTGGAATCTTTCGAGGTTCACTCTGCGGTGCTGCCAGATCCTTACGCGGTGAAGCAGTTGGCCTCGCCACGATTTGCAGCGGCAACATTACCATTGCTCAGTTCCAGCTTTTCCCCCCAGTTGCAATATCGGGCGGCGGGAATGGTGGATCGGCTCAGGCAGATGGAAAAGCAGCATGCTTCCATCCTGGCCCTTTGCTCCTATGCCGAATGGATGGCGATTCGAGCGGCCTATCAACAATCACTCTCGCTCTCGCAATTTGGAGAAGAAACTCCTCCCGAGGCCGATGTGAGAACAGCGCTGGTGACGGAGCGGTCCCTGATTTTCATGATGGGCGAATTGCCCCATCTGTGTGCCCAGTACGAAATTGCCCGGCGCGAACTGGAGCAGGATGACAATCTCAGTATTGACGGGATGAAGCAGTTACTGCTGGAAACCAGGGACCATTATCGGAGTCAGCAGCGATCACATTCCCGGCCAGTCACTCCCAAACTTCTGAAAATCTACCTGAATTATGTCCGCAACCTGTCTTTGATCGAGCGAAGACTGACTCCTGACCTGTACACACTGGTCACCGCCGCTCAGCAGATCTTCAGCGATCAGTTTGCGGTTCACCTGGCTGAAACCGCTCGGCAGTATCCGTTTATCGGACGGACCGATGAACCGAGAGTCACCATGGGGATTGACCAGATGCGAACTCCGGACGGGCAGGTCTATCACACAAAATCCCGTTTGCCGGGCCACCCGATTTCGTGGCGAACCT
>JAGQQT010000631.1 GCA_020426065.1 Planctomycetaceae bacterium
CGAGCCATGAGAAACGCCTTTCTCGCTGGGACTTCCGTTCATCCAGATAACTGAACAGATCGAAAGTGTGTAGTAACCTGTGTAGTAACTACCGCGTCGCAGAGAAGGCGAGTGACGTAAGTCTACGTCCGGTAAAGAGTTAAGCAGTGGTCCTGACAGAACTCGAATCTGTGACCTCTTGCATGTCAAGCAAGCGCTCTAACCAACTGAGCTACAGGACCGTGGTTACTGGCTGGGCCAGTCTGTCGAAAAGTTACTCCGAAAAGTGGAGGGCGTCAAGAATGATGAGCGAAAAGTCGGCTGAGGGTTCGTGTTGAACGGGATTTCAGGCGAGAATTGCTCTGGTTTGACGGCGATTCCGCTCAATGCCATTGTGGCAGGTTGCCCGGCGCTTGATTTTTGGCAGTCAATGTTCGATAACGCCAGAACATATTGAGAGGATGTCGGTAATGATTGGCATCGTTTCGGCTGAATGACTGGTCGAGCGATGCAGTTTGAGATGGTGCCCGGCACCAGAGAGACAGTGATGAACAATCCGGATGGTGCCATTTCCCAGGTATTTCGGAAGCGAAAAGCCCAGCAGCAAATGGCATTCATGCCTTTTATTGCGGCGGGGGATCCCGATTTGGCGGGGACAAAACGTCTGCTGGAAACGCTGGCGGAATCAGGTGCGGACCTGATTGAAATCGGCTTCCCTTATAGCGATCCCATTGCCGACGGTCCGGTGATTCAAGCCTCCTATACCCGAGCACTCCAGCAGAAGGTCACGGTTGATGCGATCTTTGAAATGGTCGCTTCGCTCAAATTACCACAGGCTCCCGCTTTGGTGGCGATGGTTTCATACGCCATTATTTTTCGGCATGGGATTGACCGGTTTCTGCAGCAATCCCGGGAGTCCGGATTTGCCGGACTGATTGTTCCCGACCTGCCCACTGAAGAAGCCGAGGAATTCGCGCCCCAGGTGAAAGCAGCGGGGCTGGATCTGATTCAGCTGCTGGCTCCCACCACGACAGCCGAGCGAACCAGAATCATTGTCGAACATTCCTCGGGGTTCATTTACTGTATTGCCGTGGCGGGAACGACTGGTGAGCGGGAGCGGGTGGCGGAAGGGCTCCTCACTCAACTCCAGCAACTGAAAGAACAGACGGAAACTCCGCTGGCGGTCGGTTTTGGTCTGGGCAAACCGGCTCATCTGAAACCGCTGCGTGGCCTGGCTGATGGAGCGATTGTTGGCTCGGCAATCGTGAAATATCTGCAGGACCTGGCAGATGGTTCGGCCACATTCGAAGAAGTCCTCAAGCAGGTCGGCACATTGTCGAAGCAGATGGCCGATGCCGCTCATCAATCCACTTAAGGATGAACATCGAATCGCATCAGCCGTTTCCTTATCCCTAACCTCAGAATCCATGCCATGCCAGCCGATACATCCGATTTGAATCGATTTGCGATCCGCGTGCTGATTGTGGATGACGATGAACCACATGGTCAGGCGGTGGCCGCTGCGCTGGAACGAATCAATTGCGAATGCACGGTCTGCTCTTCCGGCAAGCAGGGAATCGAGCTGATTGAGAGTGAGAATTACGATGTCGTCGTCACCGATCTGATGATCGACGACTTCACCGGACTGGATATCCTGGAGCGTACGAAGAAAGAATTACCCGATGCTGAAGTGATTGTGCTGACCGGTCACGGCACAATCAACTCCGCAGTTGCGGCCATGCAGGGTGGAGCTTACACCTATATGACCAAGCCGCTCGATGTGAGCGAGCTGAGAAACGCGGTTGAAAAAGCCGCCACCCGCGTCCGGTTGATTCGACGGAACGCCGAGTTGAATCGCCGGCTCGATGAGAAGTTCGGCTTTGAGGGAGTGATCGGCAACAGTCCGGCGATGCACAAGCTGATTGAAAAGCTGAAGAATGTGGCTCCCACTGACGCCACCGTTCTGATTCAGGGTGAAAGCGGGACCGGTAAAGAGCTGGTTGCCCGAGCTTTGCATCAGAACAGCGAGCGGAAAAACAAACCATTCGTGCCGCTCAACATCTCTGCTCTGCCGGAAAGTATTCTCGAAAGTGAACTGTTCGGTCATGAACCGGGTGCGTTTACAGGCGCATCGACGAAGCGGATCGGGAAGTTTGAATACGCGATCGGTGGAACTCTGTTTCTGGACGAAGTAGGCGAAATGCCGATGGAAACCCAGATCAAACTGCTCCGTGTTCTAGAGGATCGGAAAATCACTCGCCTGGGGACAAACGAGGAAAAACCGATTAACGTTCGACTGGTGGCCGCTACCAATGCTCCTCTGCAGGAGATGGTGGAGAAGGGAACGTTCCGCCAGGATCTGTATTATCGTCTGCAGGTGGTGACCATTTACCTGCCGCCTTTGAGGGAACGTCGGGTGGATATTCCACTACTGATCGATCATTTCCTCAAGGATCTGGCTCAGCGATATGGCAAGGAAGTGGCCGGACCTTCCCGCGCGGCCCGGCATTCCCTGATGGAATACGACTGGCCGGGAAATATCCGGCAGCTCCGCAACGCTATCGAACGGATGGTGCTGCTGGATACGGATGGAATTCTCGATCTGGATGA
>JAGQQT010000632.1 GCA_020426065.1 Planctomycetaceae bacterium
TGTGCGTTGCCACAGCTTTTGTCCTTTGTGGCAATGGTTGTGTGAATCGTCGCCTGACGATCCGCACCAATCCGCCTGGCGCCCTGGTCAAACTGAACGGTAAACGGCTCGGCTTTTCGCCAGTTTCCACCAGCATTACCTTTTACGGCACGTATGAAGTCGAGCTGGTCAAGGACGGTTACGAGACAGAAACAATCCTCCAGAAAATCTCGCCTCCCTGGTATCAGCGGTTTCCGATCGATTTTTTTGCGGATAATTTCTCGCCAGTTCCGCTGACCGACCGTCACGAATACGAATGGCCGCTGCGTCCCAAAACAATTATTCCCACCGATGATCTGCTCAACCGTGCCGATCAACTCCGGTCCGATGCCTTGATCGGGCCATAATTCTCTCTGCTTGAAACGGGGCAACCAGCATGGCTGCTTTTCGAGAACACGTCACAGTCAGCGGCATGCTGGGGCTGGGCTACGGCACCACCGCCTACCTGGCTTACGGATTCACTCCCATCGAATCCACACTGGCCGGCTTTCTGACAGCCTTTGGCGGAATGCTGCCCGACCTGGATTCGAAAACCTCACGACCAGTGCGGGAGCTGTTTGGAATCCTGGCCGCCGTCACACCGCTGCTGATCCTGGGAGAAGTGGTGAAGGCTCTCAATCTGCCCACCACACGCGAAGCGGGAGCACTGACATTCATCGCCCTCTACATGTTGATCCGCTACGGTGGATCCTGGCTGGTGGGACAGGTGGCCGTGCACCGGGGCATGTTTCACAGTATTCCGGCGGGTTTTATTGCAGGTCAGATTGCCTTTCTGGCTCATTGCGATTCCCCGATTCCCACCAAGTGGCTGATTGCCCTGGGAATCATGGTGGGCTTCTTTTCCCATCTCATTCTGGATGAAGCCTATTCGTTTCAATGGACGGGAACCCGCATCAAGCTGAAGAAGTCCTTTGGGACCGCTCTCAAGTTTGTCGGGAAAGATCATGCAGCCAATCTGGTCGCCTACGGAATCCTCGTCACGCTCAGCTACGCCGTCTTTGGCAATATCGTGATGGACCTGCAACCGGCGCCTGCAGCACCACAGAGCGTGGAGTTGGAAACCATCGACCTGAACCAGTCTGCCGATCTTCCGACCGATTTCTCTGACACGACGATCCGCTGAATTTGAAAACGCTTACTTCCCCTTTACAACAACCGGCTGGGTCCAGGCCATTTCGTGGTCGTGAAGTTCGGAGGGGTTCGGGTGAGGAGTGCTGGCGGTGATCCGGGCACGAACATATAGCTCATCTCCCTGATACTCGTAAGTTGCCGAGTTTCCATAAAAAGTTTCCAGGACAATTCCCAGGTCCTCTGGAGTGGAGTTGTGTCGCGTGCCAATGAACTCGATCTTGTACCGGGTCATCGGTTTCGGCTCGATCCGGACTGTGTAGCTCGTCTTGTTGTGCTTGACTTCAGCCAGTTCCACACCGGATGAGGAGTAGAAACGCCCCTGTTCCAGCGAGTTGATCAGCGATTCGGCGGTCAGGTTTTCGGCCAAAACCATCACCCAGCCCCGTCCCGGCTCGCTCCCTCTACTGGGAATATTGTGATAGTTATGACCATCATCGGTGGCCAGGCCGTACATCAAGGGAAGGTCCAGTTCGGCCAGCCGTTGGGTCAGCACCAGATCCCAGATCCGTTCCGTGGAAGGGTGCGAGTCATCTCCCGCGTTATGCACTCCAGGGTGGCCGTTATAAACTTCGAAAAAGTTTTCTCCGACCACACGAGCCAGATCGTCTGCTGTGATCGCGTAGCCGAAATTGGGATGATTCAGGTGAATCATCATTGCCTGACCAGTCTGCTGGCGCTGGATCTGCAGAGCGTTGACGTTGTTCTGGATGACTTCCAGCACAGAATCGCCAGCCCGTGGCGTGAGACGCTCGGCAACATTGGTTCCATTCAGATGGATCGGAAGTTTTTCGAATTTATCGCTGATCTCTTCCCCCTGAATGAGCAGGAATTCGCCAGTTCGATTGAAGCGTTTGGAAACTTCCTCAAACGTTCGCAATCGCACCTGCTGCTTGCCTTCTTCCTCGCGGGTCTCGATCCAGTCGGGAAAGTTCTGCTGCAGTTTGGCGAAAGCTTTTTCACCTCCCTTGTTTTCGGAAATGGTGGACCAGCGTTCGCGATCGGCCAGCACGTTGTGGTCTGTAAAACTCAGGAAGTGGTAGTCATGATCGGTATACCATTTCGCGATGGATTCCAGGTAATCATCGCCATCACTCCACAATGAGTGCGTATGCAGATTGCCCCGATACCAGTGAGCGGAATCTGAGGCGGTCAGCTGGAACGGCGCGGTGGGTTCCGCTCCCGGAAGCTGACTTGAAGCCAGAAATAGACCGAGCAAAACTACAGAGAGCATCAAAGCCAGTCGAGTTTTCATGGAGGGATCCCTAAGAGAGGAGTTTCAGCAGCAGATTATCGTGAGGAAATGGATGGCCGCGGTGCTGACGAAATCCTTCGCCGTAGGCAAATCCGTTTTCCTGGCCACGTTGAGCGGACCAGCGTTTGCAGCTGTCCAGATACTCATCCATACC
>JAGQQT010000633.1 GCA_020426065.1 Planctomycetaceae bacterium
TCCCAGTGAGGTCTGGTTGAAAAAATGACGTCGCGTCATATGCAGGGCATGAGAGGAGAACTCAGGAGTTGGCTCGAAGTGTGTCATCTTTCCTCCCTTACCCTTTCAGTATTGTCTTGCGCTCGTCTCGCCTCAGGGCACCAGGATTTCAATTTCCTGAAACTGATCCGGGTGATGTTCATACGCAGCCGCCATGGCTTTCAGTGTGGACCAGCGTGTTTCATGGGCCGGACTCTCCAGCTTGGGCATTTTTTCTGGAAGATTCAACAGTAAGTCCTTCCGAACAACCATGGCGCGGATTTTTCTGGTCCGGACGGCTCCCTCCGCTTCGCAGGTCAGACACATCAGAAACAGGACTCGCGTAACCGGCTTGCCTGCTTCTGCGGCAATCTGACCAGCGGAATACTTCTCGGCAATTTCGTTCAGAACCGGATTGAGATAAAACCAGTAGTCAGCAGTGGGAATGGGAAGCAGCGGTTTTCCGGGAACGGTTTGCTCTGCAAACTGCCGTACCTGCTGGACGGCATGCGAGTTGAGAAAGACTTCGTTGGCTTCCTTCTCAATCAGGGTGCGGATTTTGAGTGTTCCCTGTTCGATCGTCGTCAGTGAGATGTTGACCCGATTGAGAAACTCGCGTTTCTTCCACTGTTTGAGTTCTCGAAATCGACCGAAATACCAACCCAGGACCATGAAGGCTGCAGCGGTGAGCATCTTGACCCAGTGTTCGGTCAGTTGTTCTCCCAGTGCTTCGAGCAACTGTTTGAGCATGTGAAATTCCTGGTAACTGCTCTGGAACGAAACCTGAACCTTATTGGGCACTGGTCATATCAGGCCGGAGTTTGGCAGCTTCTCGCAGATAGATATGGCGAATCTGGGATTGTGTTTTTGTTGTATTCACATGCAGCAGCACCCGAATACACATCGGGAGAGATTGCGGGACGGCAATTTCTGAAGCACACAATAACGGAACTTCATTCATGCCGAGTACGCGCGCCGCTTCCGCCGGAAAACAGGCATTCAAATCGGGCGAGGTTGTGAAGACAGCTGAAACGATGTCTTCAAAATCCCCGATCTCGTTGACCTTCAGAATTTCCTTGAGCAACTCGCCGGTTGCATCCAGGATGGCTTCACGACTGTTTTCAGTGGCAGAAATCGCGCCGCGAATTCCTCTGACACGCATAAAGTCTCTCGTTATTTCTCAGGTGTTGTGATTTCAGGAAAATGAATTTCGTTCGATCTAGGCTCAGCGGATCTTGGCGTCGGGGAGTTCGGTTTTGATTCCCTCATCCATGGGCAAAGTTTTCCAGGAGCGATCGCCGGTGGCCGCAATCAGTTCATTAAGTTGCCGATTCAAATCTTCAATCAGAGCTTTGTGTTCGGGAACTTCAATCAGGTTGTGGAATTCATGAGGATCGTTTTCGAGGTCATACAGTTCGGCCATGTGCCGGTCTGGTGAACCGTCTCCGTGGGGATAACGCATGTACTTCCAGCGGTCGGTCCGAATCCCACGCACGTTTGGTGTGTAGGGGAACTGCTTTTCATAGTTGTATTCGTAATACCATGCTTTCCTCCAGGATTGAGTCTCTCCTTTGAGTAGCCCCACCCAGGATTGACCGTGCACGTTTTCCATTTTGGGAGCATTGCACAACTCAACCAGACTGGGAGCCAGGTCGATATTCAGGATCTGCTGAGGAATGACGGAACCTGGTCGAGCCAGCCGCGGATAGCGGACGATCATCGGCACGCGAATACTTTCTTCGTGCATTGCCCGTTTGTCGGACATGCCATGCTCACCCAGGAACATGCCGTTGTCTCCGGCATAGACAATGACCGTATCTTCCAGCATTCCCTTTTTGCGAAGCTGCTCGTAAAGGCGGCCAACCGAATCATCCACCGATCTGATGGAAGCGGTGTAGTGCAGGACAAATTTTTCGAAATCAAGTTCGGCCTGAGCAGAACGATCCGGGAACTCTTTGCGGAATCCATACAGCGGTCCATAAATACCGTGCCAGGTATCGAGCCGCTGCTCAATCCATTTCGGTTTCCCTTCCAGCCGAAATGCAGAGCGGGGATAAGTCACAACGATGTCATCGTAACTATGCAGATACTTCTCTTCCGGAGTAAAGGGAGTGTGCGGGGCCTTGTGCCCCAGAATGAGCAGGAAGGGCTTGTCTTTGGATTGCCTGTTCAGCCAGTCCACCGCCATATCCGTGACAACCGTTGTGTAATAACCGGGAACAACTTTCCGATCCCCATTCACGTTGAACTCGGTATCGTAATACTGTCCCTGACCTTTGTGTGTGACCCAGTAATCAAATCCGGGCCGACGACTGTCATCATCTTCACCCATGTGCCATTTGCCGATGTATCCAGTCTGATAGCCAGCCTCCTGGAGCCGTTTGGGGAAACTGTCCAGATCACGGGGATAGTCGGTGAAGTTGTCCACCACTCCATGTGTATTGGCATACAGCCCAGACAGGAACGAGGCCCGGCTGGGTGAACACAATGATGTGGTCACGAACATATTGGCAAATCGGACCCCTTCATCCGCAAGTCGGTCGATATGCGGTGTC
>JAGQQT010000634.1 GCA_020426065.1 Planctomycetaceae bacterium
AGAGAACGTACGAAAAGTTGCTCGACTACAACGCCACAGCGCGCCATTTTGTTCCCAGGCAGCACGGGTACGACGGCCCCTCCCCTTCCAGCCTGGAGGAACTCACCGCTGAACACCCGCAAATCCAATTCCGCAAGGACCATCTCAACCGCTATTTTATTGCGCTGATCGGACGAGCGTACGATGCCAAAATGGTCCAGTACCTCGATATGGTGGGACGCATCCACACTCCACAGGCTGGCAATAAGCTGATCAATGTACCCCTCGTGCAGATGAATGCACTCATGGGAGCCCTCTCCAGCATATTGATCGAGTCCATCTCTGAATGGCCACTGGATGCCAGTCAGCGTCTGCAGACGATCCAGGCATTCAACAAGCTGCTCTGGATTCAAAACGATCTGATCACTCGCCACTACACAACTTCAGCAACCTGAAAAAATGAAACGGGGACGACTCTGTTGAGTCGTCCCCGCACAGCGGTCAGCAGGCCAGGATTCTGCTGAACTGTTCAAGAGAGATCAGCGCCATTTGAGGACCTGGTAAATTCCTTCCCCCTGTTTGATCCGGTCAGGCAGGCTGAGCAGACGGTCACGATAGATACTCAGCAGAACGGCTGTCCCGAAGAACAGGCCACCACCGATCATCATCAGCACAGAGACCGACTTGAGCTGATCTGGCAGGTGAATCAGCATCACCAGGGAGCCCATGTAGCAAGCCAGGCCCGTGAATCCACATAAGGTCATACTGCGGATTTTGCACAACAGCCCTCCACCAATCAGGCCCAGCAGGATGATCAGCAGGCCGAAGTTGTGCATCATGTGCAGGATGCTCTGAGACCCGAAACCGGTTGTGCGTTCCACCAGCAGGCCAATTGTCAGGGGAGCAACACTCAACAGGCTGCCCAGGTTTAACAGCAGCGAAACACCAGACTGGTCTTCCTGTTCTTCACGACTCCACCCATAAAGCCCGTAGCCAACCATCAGCAGGCCGAAGAGCGTGGTCCCAATTTCAAATCGCTGCGGAATTGTGAGAGTAGAGATCGCAGCAATCAGGACCACCGTGGTGAGCACCTGAAAGAAGGACAGAACCTTGAGGCTATGTTTAAAGGCATGTCTGGAGGCCAGCATTGAACCCACTCCGCACAGAATGGTCTGCATCCCGATGACGCCAATCAGCTCGCTGGTGACTCCGCCTCCAGCGAGACGGTTGGCAGATAGCAGCAGTCCGGCAACGCCGCTGAAAGTCAGCAGTGTGGCACTGGCATCAGACAGTTCGAGAACTTTCTGCCTGCTGGTGGTGAAGAGATTCGCAATGATGATTCCAATGAGCCCAATGGACGAAGCGGCAATCAGTTGGGCATTGCCAGTCAGTTCCCACTGATACAGCTGATATGCAATCGCATACCAGAGTGTTCCCAAGGTGATAATGGCGTGTCGATAAGTGTGACTCTGGGACCAGATGAGCCCGAAGTTGAGAGAGACCATCAATGGCAGCAGAACGTTGAGTTGGACAGGAAGCACGATCCGTGTTTCAGAAACATTCAGCAATCCGACAAGGTGTGCCAGTGTGGCCAGCAGCAACATGGCAGGGACAGTGCCAGAGATGATCCGAAGTGGCTCTGGCAAGGATGAGTTGTTGCGAATCATCACCTGGTAGACGGAAAGGGCAACCGAACTGACCAGAATTGCCAGGCCAACGGAAGTTCCCAGATGCAGACAAACGGCTGAAAGAGTCGCAAGAGCGGCCACACATGTCAGCCAATATGTGGACCTTGTACAAAAAGTGGAGCACAACCGGGAGTAACAGAGCGTGCCGATGGCCAGACCTGCAGTCGTAATCATGAGGCTGAGTGTACTCAGGACATGAACATCAAAAGCAGTAGTGCCCATCACGCCATTCAAAATCCAGTAAATCCCGACAGCAGCCGTTCCGAAGTGGATCAGAGTTCCCAGGTACACCGTCTGAATGGCAGAAAAGAAGTGCTGATGTTGACGATTAACGTCCTCTTCATTCAGCCACATTCCAGTGACCTGCATGATGAGTCCGCCCGTGCTGATCAGGCACAGGAGCAATTCTTTTGTAACCACAATACCACTGAGATCGAACAGGATGACTCCTGACCAGCAGAGCGTGAACACTGCAGCACTGAGCAGTTGACGACTTTTTGCATTCCGCATGGCAGCAAGAAAGTAGGTGCCCGTTGCACTCAATGTAATTGCGAGTGCCAGGGACTGAGTTTTGATCGAGGTGACCACATCAGGCTTGGTGAACCAGCCAAAGTTCACGAAGTACGAATCAAAGAAATGGCCAACAATTCGCCCGCCGAGTAACAGTCCCAGACCGCCAATCAAAACCGCATGGCCTGCCAGGTAGAAGTCTCTGCCAAAGTTTCGGCGATTGAAGCTGCTTTCATCATTGGGGAAGAAGCGTTCGAGGTGTATGCAGATGATACCAATCAGACTCAGCAGTGCTGAGGGGGCAATAATTTCGTAGAAGCGTGCGACTCGATGGTCACCCAGAATCATCAACCCGGTCAGGGTGATGCCACCCACGAGCGGATAAA
>JAGQQT010000635.1 GCA_020426065.1 Planctomycetaceae bacterium
ATGAGGACGAACCTGCTTCCGCCAGTAGTTCTCCCCAATTTCATCGACACGAATCAGCACTTCCAGAGCTGTTTTGGGCTGGATTCCCGGCACGGTTTCTGTCGCCACTTCCACCGCAACCACCGGGGCTTCCCCATAAGACTGGGCAATTCTGGCAGGGAGCGAACAGAAGGTTCCCGTATCGCACAGCAGCATATTCCCGCTAGGGACGGGAGGAAAAATTCCCGGCAGCGAGGCCGAGCCACGTACGGCAGAGCGGAGTGAGCCGGTTTCTATTACAACCTGATGCCCACTCACCAGATCCACAGCGACCACGGAAAGCGGAATCGGGAGGGATTCAATGGAAACATCAGGCAGCAGGTTCTCAACCACATCTTCCAGCAGTACCCCCGGCAGCATGGAGGGCTGGGTAAGGATTCGCCGAAACAGGCTGTTGGCCCGCAAAAACTGCTGGATGCGGACATACCAGGAAAAATAGCTGTCCTCTTCACCGGCGGTATTCCCCCTGATACCAAACAGCGTCTGCTGATGGATCTGAAAGCGTTCCGAAAGCAGATAATGCAGGGCTCTGGCCTGAACCTTGTCGTAATCAAGACCGGTGGCCACCAACCCACCCACAAGACTCCCCATGCTCACGCCGACAATTCTGGTAATTTCAAATCCGGCTTGTTTCAAAGCACGCACCACTCCCAGATGTGCCAGACCACGTGCTCCTCCGCCACCCAGTGCCAGTGTAATCTTTTTCATTGATGACCTGTCCATCCTCTTTTCATTGCGAACTCATCCCGCATTGTTTCTGTTCAACTCACCTCAAGGCTGGGTTGAACGGGGACCAGTCCAGACTATACTGCTTCATCGTGAAACAGACTTTCAGGGAGCCTGATTCCCTCAGGCTGATTCAACTTGAGTCTGTCTGATCACGTCACTGTAAACGATATCTGTCCGCGGGATAACAGGTTTCCTGCGAGAATCCACATCACTTGGGAGAACATCAATGGCTGTTCAGGTTGGTCAACCCGCCCCCGAATTCGAAGTTCAGGCGTATTTTCGTGACAAAGACAACACCGACAAACAGTTCGGCCCGATCAAATCGGCTGAGCTGAAAGGGAAATGGGTCTGTCTGTTCTTTTATCCACTCGACTTCACTTTTGTCTGTCCTACTGAAATCGTGGCCTTCAATGAAGCCCTCGGCGAATTTCAGGATCGTGACTGCGTGCTGCTGACAGCCAGCACCGACAGCACCTACAGCCACAAAGGCTGGTGTGATGCTCATCCGGATTTGGCCAAAATGAAGTATCCGATGCTGGCCGATACAAATCACGAACTCTCCCGCGCCTTCGGCGTTCTGCACCCTTCCAAGGGAATCGCTTACCGTGGGATCTACCTGATTGATCCCAACGGCACCCTGCGATACATGGCTGTGCATGATCTGGGAGTGGGCCGGAATGTCGACGAAGTCCTGCGTGTGCTCGATGCACTGCAGACCGACAAACTCTGCCCCTGCAACTGGAAAAAAGGCGAGAAGACGATCAACTGATCGCCTTCTCCGCCGCTGCCTGACTGGCTCAATCTGTCAATGAGTCCCAGACAGGATCTCTAAAACAGACGAGACCGCCTTGAAAACAAAGCGGTCTCGTTTTTTTGTGGTGGTACCCTTGCTCTTACTTTTTCTTCTTTTGCTGCAGTTCTGCTTTCTGCTGAACCTTGCGATAGCGGACCGCTTCAAGTTCTTCTGACTGGCTCCACAGGTAGAACACGAATCCGAGCACCGCTCCCACAATCGTAGAAGACAGTACTGCAGCCGGACTGCTGGTAAAACTGGAATTCTGCGTAGCAGCCTGAGTTGTCAGAAACAGACCAACCAGGCTGATGATCAGTCCCTGGGAATCCACCAGGATCTGCTTCAGACTGAAGCCACCATGAGCCAGCACAGCCAGTTTGGCCAGCACGAGCTGTAAAGCAAAACTGACCACACCACTGACCATCACCATAAAAGCAATCCAGTGGAACGAACTGAACGACATGTATTCTGCCATCGCGTAAATCGGTTGCAGGATACCGGCCGAGTATTCTTTGGCCTGCTCATTTTTATCTACGATTTCAGCAATCTCTTCCGTTTTTTCCGTGGCATACTTCGCCGCCTCTTCGGCAGTATCCGTGACCTTTTTGGTCACGTCCTGCATGGTTTCTTCGGGGGAGGTTGTATCCGAAGTGGTGGCCGGTGCGGGCGTGCTGGTGTTCACTTCATCAGCCAGCAACGGGGTTGCTCCCAGCAAACAACTGGTCAACAATACAAACAGCCCCTGTCTCCATTGAATCTTCATCTGATGTTCCTGTCTGGCGAGCGAATTGGTTTCCAGTAATGGTTTGAGAGAAACTATTCCCCCTGATATTCGTCTAATAGTGCTCTATCTTAAAAGAATTCATGAGTAACACGCGAGTAAACCGCAACAGGATCAACATTTTTCTGTCACAGCTGGACAAAAGTGAGAATCGAGCGTACTCTGAAACCGCAGTGAGTTGGCTTTTGCTGCATTGCGGCTGTGGTGTAGTGGTAACA
>JAGQQT010000636.1 GCA_020426065.1 Planctomycetaceae bacterium
CAAGCAACTATACCAGAGCCGATCTTTTCTGGCCGATCAGTGCGATCAGTTCCTTCTGGGGATCGTCGAATTTACGCAAACCTTCATCCATCAGAGTCTGCTCGAGATCCTGGAAGTCGACCTTCTCATCTATTTCCTGCAACACTTCTGCGGGAGGCAGAACATCAACTTTGCGGGTAAAGGTCTTGCCGGTCAAGTGTTGGACAGCTTCATTGGTTGCTGGAGGATTCGTCTGGATATCAGATCCGGCCAGAGCATCCACATACTTGTCTTTGGGATCTTCCGGCTTTTTGGTCCCGGTACTGGCAAAAATGATTTCCTGATCGAGAGGAAGATTCTTGTCGCTCCAGAACTCCTGATTCAGTTGCCAGATTCGTTTTGCATTGACAATTCCAACCTGTCCCTGGGCAGCAGGTGAGAGAGCAGGGACATGCTTTTCCGTGTACACATCAATTCGGCTGATGAAGATACTGTAAACCGATTTGAGCGATTCCGGATTGGAGCGTCGCTGAGCCCCACGCCAGACCGCATCACGAGCTGTCTCGTATTGCTGCTGGGAGAATATCAGGGTGACATTCAATGTCACACCGGCTGCGGAAAGCTCTTCCAGTGCAGCCAGTCCACCTGGAGTAGCCGGGACTTTGATCATCCGATTCTTGTGGCCAGCAGACCACTTTTTCCCCAGCTCAATGTATCGCTTGGCTTTTTCTGCCACAGAAAGTTCACAGGCCAGATCTTCCAGCAGGGGATCCAGTTCAAAGCTGACGTAGCCATCGTTCCCATGAGTGCTGGTGTAAACTTCCTGAAAGACCTGCTGGGCATTTCGCACCAGCTGATCAGTCATGTCCCAGGCAACTGCTTCATCGCAGTCATGTGAGGAGAGCAGGGTTTCCAGATCTTTGTCGAACCGGCCGGTTTTCAGCAGATCCGAAACAATGATTGGATTAGAAGTCGCCCCGGTTGCACCCAATGCCCGATTCTGACGAACGAGGTCCGGATCGATGCTGTCCAGCCACAGTTTGGTTCCGGTCTGAATCAGACTTTCCAGGGGAGATGACATTCAATAACTCCTGAGGTTTGAGTGGTGTTGAGTGATCTTTATTGGGTACTGATTTTCACATTTGAGCTGCGTTTTCTAACGTTTTAGCCGACTGCAGTGCGAATCTCCAGTCTGATTACACCGGAAACAAGTTGTGGAGAGGATCGGGTTGAATCAGATTTCTGATCAGCGTGTGGCGTGAAAGAATCAAATCCAGGGACAACCGTTGTCTTTCCGCAACATGACATCCTTGTATCAGAGGTGCGCGTTCAACTATTCACACACTGTTCACAATCTGTTTGACGCCTTTTTCCCGGTGTTTTCAGGGAATGCCTGCAATTGTTATCCGTTTTTGCAGAAATGGCATTCCGTTTGTAGATGGAGGAAACCAGCAAATGTGAACTCCTACCGCGCTGGACAATTGAACGACAGTTCTCAGTCGAGCCGGTATCCTCCTTGAGGAATCAGAAATCAAAATAATGCGACCAGTCCATTCCGACAGTGATCTCAGAATGATCACCCGACAGGCCTATGAAAAAACCTATCAGCAGGGGGCCCAGCTGGTCTCAAAATGTGCCACGATTCTGCTGCTTGGTGAACGGGGGACAGGAAAACGGCATGTCGCCGAGCAGATTCTGCTCAGCAATGTGACGGACATGGAGGCAGCCAGACCAGTCAGACAGTATCGAACCCGGATCCGCTCGACCGCACCACGAATCCAGCGGATGCATCTGAAACAATGGCAAACGGCTATCCTCCGACCTTCCAGCGGAACGTGGATGGTCGCCAGCCTCGATCGACTGAATTCCGATCAGCTGCAGGATCTGCACCGCAGACTTGATCAGGCCTCTCAGGATAAAACGACCGCTGGCGCACTCATCCTCACCGCTCGCCGGAAAACCGAACAGTCAGAGGAAACATCCGGTTTGATTGAGGAATTGAAACTGCGCCTCTCTCCAGCCACGCTTCCCCTGAAGCCACTTCGGGAATTTCCTGAGCTGATTCCCCGCCTGGTCCGTCTACTCATTCAGGCGGATGCCCAGTCCACTCTTCCGCCCGTCAATTACATTGACGCCCAATTGATCGAACTGCTCAAACAGTATCACTGGCCGGGAAACCTGCGTGAGTTATCGACCATAATTCATGGCATGCTGGCCATGAGAACCGGGAATCGGCTGACATGTGATGATCTGCCTGCTGCACTGGTTCAGGCTATGGCAGACTGTGAACAATGTTGCGATTCCGATTTAAGGGAATGCGAGCGGGAGTATTACAACGCCTCCGCAGTGACCGAGCCCATGGATGCTCAGTTAGCCGATACGGAACGAATGCTGATTTCCGATGCGTTGCGGATTGCTCAATTCAACCGGTCTGAAGCCGCCCGACAACTCGGTATCAGCCGAGTTACCCTCTACAACAAAATGAAACGGCTCGGTTTGACTCCGTCTTCGATTCCTTCGTAGGCGAGTTGTTCTGGGCGTGCTTCCAAACCAGGTGATATCTACGGGAGTTGAGT
>JAGQQT010000637.1 GCA_020426065.1 Planctomycetaceae bacterium
TCATCGAGCGGTGTTGCGGGATCGGTGTTGAGATGTTCGATCAGTTCGAGGATCGGTGAGGTTGCATCCAGGCTGGTTACGATCTCGCCCAGCTCATCGGTGAGCGAGAGTCGGAAGCGGCCGATGCTGGCATTGCCGTGAGTGGAACGATGACGCAGAACAATGATGAATTGATCGCCGGGATGAACCTGCCAGGGCGTTTCCAGCTGAAACAGTCCCAGACGCGGATCCACAGATTCGATTCCCTCTGTCGTCCAGCCGTTGCGGGCATCATCGTTGAGCGTATCCTCGATACGATAATAGCGATCGGCGTCCCAGGTTGATTCGCGTTTCTTGTCTGCATTGTGGCTGGCAACCGCTCGACTCAATTCGAGCTGCTGCTCTGCCGGACTCCCCTCTGGCCGCCCCAGCGCCAAAACGCTGGTCAGCGTAAACTCACCATTTCCATTGCGCGAATATCGTCCACCTGCATGCGATTCGTGCGGGAGCACTTCGATCTTGAACCCGCTGATCTGCGTCATCGATTCCGGCATCCGAAAAACAATCCGGTAGTCGTCCTGGTACGGTACTGGTCCTTTTGCCTGGATGATCTGCTCAGCCTCGACGGCAAACTCAGTCCCTTCAACACTGGTCACTACGGGAGTTGGAGTCCGCCAGACTTTGTAGTCGGCTGGTGGTTCGGCGAGGAATCCCTCAAGCCATTTCTCGAAACGAAGTTCCGCCAGCTTTCGTTCGTCCTGCACCTGCTGCTGGCACGTATCCAGGTAGGCTTGCTGCTCGACGACACGGTCCGCAACCAGCGTTGAGGTGTACTCAATGTGGGGACCTGCTCCCGTCCCCGCGCGCCCGTCTTCGTCGATGCTATTGAAGAAGGCAAAGAGTGAGTAATAGTCTTTCTGGGAGATCGGGTCGAACTTGTGCGAGTGGCATTGAACGCAGCCAAGCGTCAGTCCGAGCCAGACCGTGCCGGTCGTGTTAACACGATCAATGACGTAATCGATGCGAGATTCTTCAGGGTCTCTCCCTCCCTCACCATTGGTCATGTGGTTGCGGTGAAAGGTTGTTGCCAGGCGGGTCTCGTCTGTGGCATTGTCCAGCAGGTCTCCGGCAAACTGTTCGCGTGTGAATTCATCATAGGGACGGTTTTTTGCGAACTGCTGGATGACCCAGTCTCGCCAGGGCCAGTTCTGCCGTTCGGCATCCTGTTGGAAACCGTCAGAGTCCGAATATCTGGCGGCATCTAACCACCACATTGCCATGCGTTCGGCATGCGGCGGCGAGGCCAGGAGTTCCTCGATCACTTTCTCCCAGTACGGTTCATCATGCGGACTGCCATCCAGTGCAGCGACCTGCTCTGATGTCGGCGCAAGTCCGGTGAGATCAAACGAGAGTCGGCGAAGGAGCGTACGGGCATTCGCCGGTTTGGAGAATGTCAGGCCTTCCTGCTGGAGACGCCGGAGCACGAACGCATCGATGGGGTGAATCTCTGGATCAGGCACCTGGGGACGCTGCAGTTTTTCAAATGACCAGTGCTTGCCCCAGGTGGCTCCATCCTCAATCCATCTCCTGAGCACCTCCTGCTCTCTGCTGGTCAGCGGTTTCCGATGCGAATCCCCGGGGGGCATGATCAAGTCCTGATCATCGCTGACGACTCGCTTCAGCAGTTCGCTCTCTTCAGGCTTGCCGGGGACGAGCACACCCTTTTCAATCGCAGAGTCTCGCTGATCTAATCGCAAATCCGCCTCGCGATGGTTGGGATCGGGACCGTGACAGTGAAAACAGCGGTCGGAAAGGAGCGGCAGAATCTCCTGACTGAAGTTGACGGGCTCATTCGCTACAGCACGCCCAGCGACCATCGAAGTAAGGATAACTGCTAGAAATACTCCATGTCGCTTTGACATCGTGATGCCATCACCGACAAGTTGCATTCTGAAGGTAAGCTGCATATTTCGAATCTCGTGGTTTCAGAGTCGACAAGGATTTATGGACCAGTATTTAAGATAAAATCTGGTGAACAACATTCCCATGAACATCCGTCAGACGATAGTCTCGTCCCTGGAACCGATACGTAAACTGTTCGTGATTAATTCCCAGGCAATGTAACATCGTGGCGTGAAAATCGTGGACGTGCACTGGGTTCTCGGCAATGTTGTAGCAGTAATCGTCTGTCTGGCCGTAGCTGATGCCGGGTTGAATGCCGCCACCTGCCATCCAGATTGAAAAGCAACGTGGATGGTGGTCCCGACCGAACGTGTTGGGATTTCCTTGCGAATAAACTGTTCTTCCAAACTCCCCCGCCCAAACCACCAGAGTATCATCCAGCAGATTACGCTGTTTCAGGTCAGCAATCAAAGCAGCAGAACCTTGATCGGTTTCCCTGGCCAGAGTTGGTAAGTACTTATGAGTGTTGCTGTGATGATCCCATCCCCGATGAAACACCTGAATGAATCGGACACCACGTTCTGCAAGGCGTCTGGCTTGCAGGCAGTTTGCGGCATGGGTTCCGGGTTCGCGTGCCTCGTCACCATAAAGTTTGAAAGTGCTCTCGGGTT
>JAGQQT010000638.1 GCA_020426065.1 Planctomycetaceae bacterium
CGCACACGTGGTGGTCATGGAGATCTGGAAATCCTGCCGCTCTATGGTCGTCTTTCAGAGGCAGAACAGCAGAAAATCTTCAAACCCCATTCCAGTCAACGGGTTGTGCTCGCCACGAACGTGGCCGAATCCTCATTGACGGTCCCCGGAATTGTTTCGGTAATCGACCTGGGGACCGCCCGTATTTCCCGTTATTCTCCTCGATCCAAAATGCAGCGATTGCCGATCGAGCCGATTTCTCAGGCTTCGGCCAACCAACGGATGGGACGCTGCGGACGGGTCGCACCGGGAATCTGCATCCGCTTGTATTCCGAAAAGGATTTTCTGACCCGCGAACCGTTCACACCTCCAGAAATCCAGCGGACAAACCTGGCACAGGTCATTCTGCAGACGGTTGCCCTCAAACTGGGAAACATTCATGAATTCCCATTTCTGGATCCCCCCAAAGGCGGGATGGTCCGGGATGGCTACAAGACCCTGTTCGAACTGGGAGCCCTGGATGAGCAGAATCAGCTGACGGAAATCGGACGGACGCTGGCTCGCCTACCAGTGGATCCCCGCATTGGCCGAATGATTCTGGCGGGGAACGATGAAAGTTGCCTCCACGAGATTTTGATCATTGCCAGTCTGCTGGAAATCCAGGACCCGCGAGATCGCCCCGTTGAAATGCAGCAGGCAGCCGATCAGGCCCATCAGCAGTTTCGGCACGAAGCGTCAGACTTCCTCTCGATTCTCAAGCTCTGGGAATTTTACCAGCACATCAAGCAGGAACTCTCCAACTCCAAATTCAAACTTGCCTGCAAGCAGAACTTCCTGAATGGCAATCGGTTACGCGAATGGAGCGATATTCATCGACAACTGCTGCAACTGGCCCGGGAAGCGAAATTTCCCATTGAAAAGAGGAAGCCGGATGAGGACGCGATCCATCGGGCACTGCTGACGGGATTGTTGTCCAACGTGGCCATGTTCGACGACAAAAATGAATACGCAGGAGCGGGCGGAACGAAACGCTACCTCTGGCCCGGTTCCGGTCTTGCGGGAAAAAAGCCGAAATGGATCATGTCGGCAGAAGTCGTCGAAACTTCCCAGCGATTTGCCCGCGTCGTCGCCCGCATCAATCCCGCCTGGATTGAGCCGCTCGCCAAACATCTCATTTCCCTCGATCACAGCGAACCTCACTGGGATCCGGAAATGGGAGCGACTATGGCCTGGGAAAAGGTCTCGCTCTATGGCATGACGATCGTCCCCCGCAGGCGAATCAATTATGGAAAAATCCAGCCGGAAATTGCCCGGGAATTGATGATTCGGGATGGACTCACCACGGGAGAAATTCACACCACCGGCGATTTCCTCAGGAAAAATCAGGAATTGATTGAGGAAATCAAGACGGTTCAGGCCAAAGTCCGGCGTCAGGATTATGGCACACTCGAACAGCAGGTCATTGAATTCTATGACGAACGGATTCCTGACAAATGTTACGACGCCGCTCGATTCGAACAATGGCGGAAGCAGGCAGAGCAAACCGAGCCCGGACTCCTCGAACTGAAGCGGGAGCAGTTTCTGGAACCGGAAACAAAACGGCTGGACCGAGTCGCTTTCCCGGATGAGATGATCCTGGAAAACCTGAGACTTCCCCTGACCTACCAGCTCCAGCCGGGTGAAGATGATGACGGCGTGAGCATTCAGGTTACCCCCGAGCAACTTAGCATGCTGCGGCAGGAGTTGCTCGACTGGCTGGTTCCCGGGCTGGTTGAAGAAAAAATTACCGCCCTGATCAAGTCTCTCCCCAAATCGCTACGGACAAAGCTGGTCCCTGCTCCGGATACGGCCCGCGAGGTTGCCCAAAAAATCGGCTTTGGAACGGGTCCTTTCCTGGCAGTTGTGGCAGGAGAACTCTCGCGAATTGCCGGGGAACTGGTCACAGTGGATCATTTTGACATCGAAAGCCTGCCCGATCATCTGCGGATGAACATTCGAGTTGTCGATCTGGCCGGGAAACTGCTGGCCAAAGGCCGCGTACTCCCCCTGCTCCAACGGGAATTTCGCGCCAAAAAAACAACAGGGGCAGTTACGGTCACCGGCAAAGCAGGCCCTTCCTTTGCGGATCTGGTTCGTGAAAGTCAGTTTGAGCGTGCGAAGTTGACGTCCTGGGACTGCGGAAGTCTCCCGGTTTCAGTGTCTCTCCAACGTGATGCCTTTGTGATTCCCGCCTTCCCCGCACTCGTGGATCGGGGTGATCATGTCGATTTGAAGCTGTTTCCTGTTGCAGAAGAAGCAGCTCAGAAGCATGGAGCCGGAGTCCGTCGACTCCTGCTGCTGGCAGCGCATTCCAAACTGCAGCATCAACTCAAGCATTTTCCAAATCTGGAAAAAATTCAGCTGCTGGGAACCACAAGCCCCGTCTGGGCAAAGGCTTCCGTTCAAATTGGTGAGCTGCTGGGGAGACTGGCGTTTCCCATTCCGGAGCAACCAGCCAGAACCGAAGAGGCCTTCCGCCAGCAACTCACGGCAGGAACAAACCGGATTTCCATTGCCGTTCAGG
>JAGQQT010000639.1 GCA_020426065.1 Planctomycetaceae bacterium
ATCCTTTACAAAGGAGATGGTCGCTGAAAACACGACTCAAACGGTACAGATTGAGGCAGTTTTACAAAATTCCAAAGGAAACCTGGAAAGCATGTCCCCGGAAATCTGCGTTTTGCGTTAGGCAGGTCAACGCGACTGATCTCGCAAGATTTCCACACAAAAACAGATTCTCGAGGAGAATGTCCATGCGATTCCCAATTCTGCTGCTGGCTCTGATTGGCACCTGTCTTCCCCTGCAATCCAGCCGATTACAGGCTGAGGAAGCCGTCAATGCTCCGGGCAATAATACATTTGCAGTGGGCTGTGCCAGTTGCAGCCGGAGCCATTATTCCTGGAAAACCTATGCCACGCTAAGCGAAGCTTGTGAAGCAGCACTGGAAGACAAGCACCTGTATGTGAATGTCCTGCAGACCCAGCCCGATGCCGTATTTCCTTCTGGCAAGCGCTGGTTTCTGCACCCGGAAATCCCGTTCCGCATCGCTACTCGCAGTCAAACAGCCGGCGCTGCTCAATGGACACTGGCCCCGGAGGTGCTCAGTGAAGCAGAAGCTCAGCTCAAGATTCAGGAACTGAATGAGGGGGGCGTCAAGGCGCTTCTGGTCGAGGAATATCGTTCTCTCGAATTCAATTCCCGCACAGCTTATCCCTCAAATGAATAAAGCTTACTTGGCCCAGGGAGGAGCATCATCCAAAGTCTGCCCTCCCGGCTCTTTGGCAGCTTCCTTGACAGGCTCCTGACCGGAGGCCAGTCTTAACTTGCTGCTCCCCGGTTCGGGGGCAGCGGAGTAAGGCTGAGAGAAGGCGACGGTTTGCGGTAACGACTGCGGTTTCCGTGAAGCGGATGCCTTCTTGCCGGTTTTGATTTCCGAGTTGATGGAACCCGACTGATAAGGCCCGATCCCGACGACGAAATAGGCACTGTCATCAGACTGAGCCAGTGAAACACCACCCGAACCCAATCCCTTTTTCGTCTTGGCGTCGTAAGCGACCAGGCCGATTTTGGCGATGCCCATCTGATTCTTACGCTCCACCAGACGTGTTTCCGGCAGCGTGAGCATTCCCGGCAGTACGATCTCGGGAATCCCCAAAAACGCATCCTGGGAGTGAGTTCCCACTGCTCCAGAGCGAGGTTCGACAATCAGATCCGCTTCTTCCGGTTTGGCAACCAGGGTCGCATTCGCATTCAGCAGGCGATGCCGAATGGATGAGATCACATAAGTTTTGTCGACGCAGTCGACATACTTCTCTTCCAGATAAACGGACCGATTCGAAAACGGTGTGAAATCGACTTTATTCAAAGCCTGATCAACCGCATTGGAAACCAGCATCTGCTCTTTAGCTGATCGAGGGGTGTTGGTGGTGGAGGTCGATGTGCAGCCCGTCAGCAGCAATGCCAACAGGGCTGGAATGATCAATGTTTTCATAGACAAACCTGCTCAGAAAACGAATAGACTCGAGATGGAATTGCGGTATGTAAATCATCTCGGCAAGTCTGTCAAAATGAGACGCTTTCAGGGTGATCTTTGTAAAACCTGCAACACAGAATCGGTCTGGCTCAACCGCTTCGATTGAAATTCATCCCGGCATTACTCATGCTCCCGATACCCGTTCCGGAAACCTTTCCAGAGAGGAGCTGTGATGCCGGGTACGCAATCAGATCATCGGGTTTTACATTTCAATACTGTTGCCGATTGCCGGGAGGAAGTCCGTCGAATCCTCGCTGCAGAGGAAGCTGGTCAACTGCAGTCGACCGGAAACTGGACCGCCGGGCAAAACCTGTCACATGTCGCCGCCTGGATCGAATATGCCTACGAGGGGTTCCCGGTGAAGCCGCCTCCCTTTTTTGTCCGCTGGATCCTCCGCTGGCAACTCCCCAAAATGCTGAAATCGAGTATGCCCAGGGGAGTGAAGATCCCGGGAGTTCCTGGTGGCACAACGGGGATGGACGATGTTCCTGTTGATCAGGCCGGAGCCCGACTGCTGGCTGCGCTGGATCGACTCGAGTCGAATGAAAACGCGCCCTATACGAGCCCCGCATTTGGGGATATGTCCCATGTTGACCGGGTTCAGCTCAATTTACGGCATGCGGAACTGCATCTTGGTTTTCTCTCCTATCCAGAAAACTGACCCTGCTTTTTTTCGATTCACAGCATTCTCAGGACTCCTGCCATGTGGAAATACGAAGTCACCCCGCTCCCCGGACAGCAGGTTTCACTCACTGTGGATGGAATCGAGAAGCTTCGCTGGCATTTCAATCCGACCGAACGGGTCCCTTTCTTTTTTCCGCTTCATGGACCGGCAAATATCCCGGTGACCAGGATGGGGCATCCCGGTGCTCCCAATCACGACCATCATCGCTCGATCTGGTTTGCACATCACAAAGTCAACGGGGTCGATTTCTGGTCAGAAAACGGGAATGGAGTCATCCGTCAGGTTCAGTGGTACAGTTATCAGGATGGGGATCAGGCTGGAATGTTCTCCGTTTTGCTGCATTGGGTTGATAAAAGCACGGGCCAGGTTCTTCTGCAGCAGGATCTGATT
>JAGQQT010000063.1 GCA_020426065.1 Planctomycetaceae bacterium
TGGTCGTTGCTGTTTTTTATCGTGATTGGTCTGCTGTCCTGCGAACTGATTCTCTCTGGAATGATTTCCCGCGAGCGGTTTGGAATCCAGCAGGTGGCGGAGGGATCAGAGTCCTGGGCTGGCATGGATTCACCAGATCATGCCGCCGAACCGGGTTCATTTCCAGTAAATACCGGATCTACAACAAGACCACTTCACACGACTTCACCGCTCCAGGTTTCAGGGAGTGAATTGAACTGATGCCGAATGCCTCTCAGCAAAATCTGGAATACCTTTCCTGGGAAGGGCCACTCAGTCTGGGGCCAGCTGTTCTGCTGGGAATGGTGCTGGCATTGCTGTTTGCCTGGTCTTTGTATCGGGAGCGGCGAATTCTGGGACCAAAGCTGACGAGCCTGTTTCTGGTTCTCCGCATGGTTGTTCTGGTAACCCTGTTCTGGATGTTGCTGGCTCCCACGAGCGTGCAGGTTCAGAAGACGAAGATCCCCCGACAGGTTACGCTCGCACTGGATCAGAGTGGGAGCATGAACCTTGTTGATGTTCCCGGCAAAGCAGATCAGGCTCGCTGGGAAATGGCGGCTGACTCTGAGTTCACTCGCCCACTGGCCAGAATTGATGCGGCAATCACGGCGACCGCCCAGGCGGATCTCGAATTGAAGGGGGCACTGGCCGCGATCGCCGCTCATCGTTCCGAGGAGACGATTCATCAGGCCTTGTTGAGAGTGGGGCAGGCGCTGGAACAGGCTACTGGTCAACTCAAGCAACTCGCAGAGGCAGGACTGCCTGAATCGATCGTGCAGCAGATTTATCGGGAACAGTCAGCTTATTCTGCCGGGCAGTTTGGCAGCTTTCAGGAATTGCTGCTTTCCATCCGCAAAGGCCGAACCCCCCAGGAACAGAGCTGGCGGGAAAGTCTGGTTGATCTGCAGTTCCAGCTGGTTGACCGCATGCGTCATCTCCAGATTCTGGCAGAGACTTTGTCAGAACAGACTACGGTTTCCACAGAGATTCCAGAAAATCAACCGCAGTTGTCCCGGAGTGAACATGCCAGGAGTGTGCTCGAACAGCTGCAGGCCTCCGTTCTGGAACGCTTGCGGGAGCAGGTTGATTTTCGTTTTGTGACCTTTGAAAAACAAATTCAGCAGCAGTCAGGTAATTTGCCTCCCGCTCAATCCACTCAGCAGAAAAATCCGACTGAGCGTCTTGAGGATCAGGAGTCGAGCACGAATCTAAGCGGGGTACTCGATGAGCTGCTCAGGACATCTGAGGGACCTGGTCCCGCAGCACTGTTTCTGATCAGCGATGTGGCTCATAACCAGCCGGAAACCGAACCGCCGGGAGAAGTGGTTCTGCGGTCGGGTTCCCTGCCAATTTATGTCGTTCCAATTGGCAATACCAATCGGGTTCGCGATCTGGCAATTCAAGCGGTGAGTGCCCCCCAGGTTGCCATGCGGAATGATGACATCGTCATTGAAGTGAAACTGGAAGGTTATGAGTTTGCCGGTCAGAAGTGCCTGGTGGAATTACTGCAGCAAGGGCAGGCACTCGATTTTCGGGAAGTCGCTCTGGAAAGCGATTTCGTTTCTCGAGTCGTCCGCTTTGAACGATTGCTGCCCGAAGTAGGCAAGCAGACATTTCAGATTGCGGTGCGTCCATTGCCGGATGAAGCCACAGAAGAGAATAACTACGCCGAATTCGATGTGAATGTGACCCGCAGTGATCTGAAAATCCTGCTGGCCGATTCGCTGCCTCGCTGGGAATATCGCTACCTGACTCAACTGTTTCGCCGAGATGCGAAAGTGGAGTGCGATGAGTTGCTGTTTCATCCTCGACTCATTGCCACCGGACGGAGAGCGGAGTCTCAGGCATTACCCGAGACCGTTGAGGATTGGGATCAGTACGATGTCGTGATCCTGGGTGATCTCGCCCCCGAACAGTTCTCCAGGGCCGCTCAGCTTTCACTGCAGGAGTATCTTCAGCAGCGTGGAGGGACTCTGATTGTGATTGCCGGTCAAAACGCGATGCCGGATCGGTTTGTCCGTGAACCATTCATGGAATGGTTGCCGGTGACCCGCAGAGACTCCAGTACATCGCTGCAGTCCGACTATGCTTTTCAACTGACGCGAGAAGGTCAGGATCATGCGGCGTTGATGATCGGAGAGTCAAAAGAACAAACCGCACTGGCCTGGGAATTCGTGAATCAGTTTGCTCCCCTGCATGATCTTTCCGAATGGCGGGTTCCAAAGCCTTCGGCCGAAACTCTGATTTCAGCGGTCTCCCGACAGGATCCTTCCCTGAAGGGAAATGAGAGTGCATTTTTGACCTGGCAGCCATTGGGCAGAGGGCGGGTGATTTATCTTGCCGGACCGGAAACCTATCGTCTGCGTTTCCTGCGTGGGGACTCACTGCATTATCGATTCTGGGGCCAGCTGATGCGATGGGCGATAGCCTCCGAGATGGGAGTGGGGACGGAATTCGTCCGAATTTCAACCGAGAAAACCCGTTACTCACCTCAGGAAACCGTCCATGTAACCGTGCAATTCCAAAGTGAAGAAGGAACGCCAATTCAGGATGACATGCTGTCTCTAAAGATCAGTTCCCGTTCACTGGAACGTTCTGTGCCACTCGTCCAGAGGGAAGGGATTCCAGGCGAGTATCGAGCGGAGATCCTGCCGCTGCCGGCGGGCGTTTATCGAATTGAACCACAGGGAGATGCCATTACACCGCTCATTGCCCTGGATGAAGCGGATGCTCAGGCCAGTTTTACCGTGCTGGCAGACCGTCCCCTGGAAATGGCAGATACCCGTTTGAATCTGGGACTGGCGACTCAACTGGCCGAAGTTTCCCAGGGGCTTGTCATCCCTCCCACTGCCATGGGAACCATTCTGCAACTGCTGGATCTGAATCCTTTGGAAACGGAAAAGACTCTTCGCGTGCCGTTGTGGCAGCGATGGTTTTATTTATGGATTATTGTCATCAGCCTGACACTCGAATGGTCATACCGGAAATGGTACGGGCTTTCGTAAATCAGGGTTTCATTCATGTGATGTGAGAGAATTATGTCTCAGATCAGTCATTCCCGCCCATTGCCAGCCGTTATTGAGCGGACACTGCATCAGGTACGCTGGTATGCCATTGGAATTGCGATTGTTGAGTCCGTGGCCATCAGCGCAGCAGTCTTTATTGGCCTGCTGATTCTGGCGATGACGCTGGACTGGATTATGACGATCTCCGAAAGTGGTGTCCGAACTCTGATCTCCGGGATCGTATATGCCGTCAGTGCCGCTGTGCTGAGTGGAAATCTGTGGAGCCGAATCAGCCGTGTGCTGACGAATCGTCAGCTTTCGATGAGAATCGACCGCCAGATTCCCCAGCTCGAAGAACGCTGGTCAACGGTCGTGCAGCTGAATGGAACGAATGGCCGTCCGGTACCACCGTTGCAGCAGCAGATGCTGTCTCAAGTGACCAGTGAAGCGGTGGCACTGTCGAGTCTGGTTGAGCCACGCCAGATCAGTCGCTCGGAGACGCTTAAGTCTGCCCTGGTTGCTATGGTAATGGCCATCCTGCTCCTGGCAGGCTTTCTGTCAATCCACTGGCAGCAGACGTCCGTTTTGTGGCAGCGCTTCTTTCAGCCCACTCTGTTGCTGACGGCAACTCAGCTGGATGTTGGGGAAGTCGTTTCGCCGCTGGCACGGGGTGAGATTGCTGAACTGAAAATCATCCAGTCCGGAGTTCTGCGTCAGCATGGCGTGCTCACAATCGAATATGAGTCGGGGCATGAGGAACAGTTGCGGCTGAATCCGGAGGCCGATCTTCCCGAGCATTTTGTGCACTCTCTGCGGGCAGGGGAAACGTTCCGTTTCCGTTTTGCAGCTGGAGATGCCCTCACCGAATGGCATTCGATCCGTGTTATCGATGCACCGGATTTCGAGCAGGTGGAACTGACGGTCATTGCACCTGAATACACCGGTCAGGAGCCTCACACAAAACGTCCATCCTGCCCAGACATTTGAGTGTCCTGCAGGGAAGCCATGTCAGGCTGAGATTTCTTCCTACCGAACAACTGCGTTCGTTTGAACTGAATGTGATGTTCTCTCCCGATCAGGCAGAGGCGGTCAGTAAGACCCTGCTGCTGCAGAGCGGGGTCGAGGGCTGGTATGAATTCGAAACCCAGCTGACAGAGGATCTCAAACTGACTCCCCATATGATCAGTCGGGAAGGTCTGGCTGGGGAACTGACCCGCAGTTGTACTCTCCATGTCCTGGTTGACAAGCAGCCAATTGCCCGGGTTGTCGGTTCGCAGGATGAACGGGCCATGGCAACGGATGACCAGCTGGAATTTCGCCTGGAAGCCCATGATGACTTCGCTGTTCAAAAAGCGACCCTGGTGATTTATTCAGAAACCGAAATGGATGAGCAGGGAATGCCGAAGATTCTGGCCACACAGGAAATTGACCTGGGTGATCAGCAGGGGCAAAAAACGGTTTCTGTTGATGTCGCCTTCGATCTGAAATCACTCGATCTCGCTGTCGGTGAAAACATCAGTTATGCCGTGCGGGTGGAGGATAATCGGGATTTGACGCTGGACGATGAACGGATTCAACGTACCGATTCCGGTTTCGAAAAGATGGCAGCCGAGCAGAATGCTCCTGGAGAAGATGCTTCACCCCAAGCGAATCAGGGACAATCAGGTGAAGCCAATGACTCTTCTGCCCAGGCTGGCAACAGGATCGCAGGAGAGCAGAATGACCTGGCCGCTCAAATGCTGAAAGATCGGCGGAATGAGAATGAACCGACATTGTCCGGTTCCCGGAACAGCAGCGAATCTCAACCGCAAGGTGTCCCTGCCAAGCAGCCTGGAGAAGACATTCCCAAGCCAGCAGGTTCCGGAGCAGATACTTCTCCGGCAGGATCATCCACTGGGGAAAACGAAAGTGAGCGGTCCATGGAATCCGGAACCGGAAAGGGGAACCCGGACATCCCGCCCGCGGTCCGGTCGAGTGAAGATGTTCCTGCTGGGACTGGAAGTTCCGATCAGAATCGTCCGGCTGGTTCTTCTGAAATGTCAGCGAATTCAAAGAATTCACAGGCTGGAAAGAATCAGAACGGAACGCGACCTCCTGCTCCAGCGCGGAATCAGCAGAATCCCAACCCCGTCACTTCTTCTGAACAGCAGGACAATGAACGTGGAGATGACCAGAGTCCTCCGCCCGATTTGAACTTTTTCAATCGGCTTGCCCAGCAGGGGGAGACCCGTCGGATGAAAATCCGGATCGCGGAGCGTCTGGTGGCCGTGGTGAAATCGGATGAGACTGCAGATGAGCAATTGAGCTTGCGTGAGTGGATCGTTGAACTGGAGAGTAGACTCGGTGAAATGGAAGCGGGCATGACACAACTGACAGAGCATCAGTTGCGGGATGCTGACCGTCCCGAGCTGATGAAACTGCTCGATGAACAGTTTGGCCAGATTGAGCAGGATGTGGCCAAACTGCGGGAGCAGACCAAAGAGACCCGCTTTGCGTTTGTCGGGCTGCAGATGATGGAAATCTCACGCATGCATATCTCTCCTGCTCGTGACTTTCTGTTTCGCGCGACTCATCAGCCGGATTCGGTTGATTCTCTTCTGGAACGCTCGCAGCGCCACGTGATCCGGGCTCGAGAACTTCTGCAGGCATTGCTGATGCGATACGACCGCGTGGAGCGGGAACGGAAAACCGCCAAGGCGCTTGAAGAAGGCATTCACCGCTATGATGTTTATGTGGAAAAAGCACATCAGTTAATGCGGGAAGCAACACAGAACAGGAATCCACTCGACAGAAAAATGGCGGTAGTGACGGTCGATCAGGATTATCTGGATCGGTATGCAGAGGTTCGTCGTTTACGGCGGGAAATGCTGCGGGAATTTTCCCAGTTGCTGGCCGATGATCCACGTCTGCTTTCCCGATTTCTGGGTCTGGTACAAAGACGGGGATCTTCCCTTCGCAACCAGTTATCAGACCTGCATGAGAGGCAGGAAGAGATTGCCCGGGAACTGTCTGGCTGGAATGCCATCGAACCTGATCAGCGTGACGATTTGTGGGTCGTTGTCCTTGAACTGCGTTTGTATGCCATTGATGAATTGACCAAACAGATCTCCGAATTCGCTGAACGGGCCAAATCCCAGCTCCCTTTGCGGCTGGAGAATTCCCATGATCTGGCCAATAAATTCCTGCAGCAGATTGATGAACTGGATGTCACTGCACGTCAGTCTGAAGAAACGCTTCAGAAGTGGATGCAGACTGCCGAGGCATCCGATGCTGAACTTCTGAGGAAGCTGTCGGAGTTGATGCAGTCCCAGCAGGCAGGTGTGCGTCGGAGTCTGGATCGACTCGGTTTTGAATTCGAGGGAACGGAAGATGTCACAGAATACGTTGATAATCGACGGCTTGAACTCCAGGGGTTGCAGGATCTGATTGATAACTGGCATCAGATTGTGAAGTCAACAACAGAGAAGAATTATTCCCGTCTGGCCAATCAGGACCAGATTCGCTTGACAATTGAGACAGAGGACCTCCGCTCGCAAATGCAGGGAATTGAGGAAGATCTGGAATTACAGTTCCAGCAGGAAGCGGAAACAGACCTGCCTGAAGAGATTGCTGATCTGATTCATGCTCTGAAGCGGGAAATGGAGTCGATTACTCTAGTCCAGCAGTCGAGCACGTTCCGGCTGGAAGCACAGCAACTCGTCCAGGCAGAAGATCGTCTGAATGCAGCACTGGAACATTTTGCCCGGGCAGAAGAACTGTTTGATGCCATGCGCCGGAAGGTGATCGAATATCTGGATGAAGCAGAGGTGAGAAATCCCAATATTGCCGATCTGGAAGATCCCACGCTCGATCGTTTCCTGGCTCAACTGGAGCGGGAACCGGGAATTGATGCATTGCTTGGCATCCCGAATCGTCCCCGTAACCTGAGGGAACTGACTGATCTGTTTACCTCTCGCGGTTCGGCGACATCTGATCTGGAGATGGCGAATCAGGAATCGCGAAACCGGACGAAAGAAATGATACAGATGGAGCAGAAGAAAACTGCTCAGTCTGGTCAGAACGGA
This sequence comes from Planctomycetaceae bacterium, assembly GCA_020426065.1. Taxonomy (GTDB): domain Bacteria; phylum Planctomycetota; class Planctomycetia; order Planctomycetales; family Planctomycetaceae; genus Rubinisphaera. The sequence continues at coordinate 7,088 of JAGQQT010000063.1, forward strand.
GAACAGCAGCCAAATTCCAGAGAGCAGGAGAGCGAGGAAGAACGGGTTGAACGCGAACAGGCTGAGCAGCGAATGAAGGAGATGCTGGATGAGTCAGTCAAGTCGATTGAAGACCAGTTGAAAATGCAGAACCTCAGCCCCCAGGAGCGAGAGCGTCTTCAGCAGCTGAAAAAAGAACTGCAGAAGCTTCAACAGCAATCGACACAGCAGACGGCAGATGCTGCACGCTGGCAGCAGTTTGCTGAGGCAGACCAGTTGCAGCAGGCTGTTCGTGCCATTGCCCGAGGAGAGCCTGTCCCGGATGAACAGTGGAATCGGGTCCTGTCCACTCTGGCTGAAGGTCTCTGGCAGATGAAGGGGGATCTGACTCCGGAAGAGTATCGCAAAGCGATTGAACAATACCAGGGAGTTTTGCGTCAACTGACTCAACCAGAACAGGAGGATCGGCAATGAGTTCAATCCGATTCCCACGAGTTCCACTTGCAATCCTGATCTGCTGGCAGATTGTGCTGGGAAGTATCCAGGACGATTCCTGCCAGGCAGATGAACCTTCCCGTTACTTTCAATCCACCACGCCGCTGAGCGATGCATTGCCTCCACAGGAGTGGAGTAAAATCGAAACAGCGGTGGACAAAGGGCTCAGCTGGCTGGCCACTCAGCAGCTGGAGGATGGACGGTTTCCCGGGACGGAAAGTGCTCAGCCAGCCATTACCTCGCTGGCGGTGATGGCGTTTCTTTCACGCGGACATATTCCTGACCAGGGACCTTATGGATCCCAAATCTCCAAAGCCATCGATTTTGTGCTCAATACGCAGTCAAGACGGGGGTACTTTTCTCTGCTCCCGGTCGTCCCTCCAGGACATCACCTGAATCCCGCCCAGACAGTGCATTACAACCATGCCATTTCCGGTTTGATGCTGGGGGAAGTTTACGGCATGACTTCAGCATCTCTTTCCCAGCGGATTGAATCAGCACTGGCCAAGGCACTGTTGTATCATCGTGAAGTCCAGACCTGGCAAAAGAGTGCTGATGCGGATCGGGGAGGGTGGAGGTACGGGTATCCGGAAGGTCCTTCGGCCAGTAGCGATATGTCGGTGACCGGATGGGCTCTGATGTTTTTACGATCTGCCCGCAATGCGGAATTCAATATCCCCAAACAGTATTTCGATGAAGGACTCGATTTTGTGGAACGCTGTTTTGAGGAAGATCATTCCCAGCATGAAAATGGAGTGTTCCGCTATCGTCCACTGGCATCCGATCCGAAAGGGAATCCCCAGATCACTCTCGCCAATACCTCTTCGGCTGCATTAACGCTGATTCTGGGTGGTCGTCATACCCATCCTGGAGTTACGACTGCGATCGACTGGTTGCGAAGCCGGGACTATCCCCGATTATATGATCTGGGATACTTCTATCTGGCTACCTATTATTCTTCCCAGGCAGTGGCCCAGGTTGGCGGTGAAACCTGGAATGAAATCTTTCCCCAGATTGCCCGCAATCTGCTGGAAGCTCAGGCTGCCGATGGGAGTTGGAAAGATGGTATTGGCAAAGAAGAAACGTTTGGTGGCTGCTACTCCTCCTCACTGGCGGTGTTAGCACTGACTCCGGCTTATCAGTTACTCCCCATTTATCAGCGATAATGATTTCAATGGATTGTCCTCTGAATAAAACAGACTTTGACTACTTCCGGCCACAGGTACGGTTTTTTCCTATGCTGACGCTGCTGGCCAGCTTCTGCAGTTTTTCTGCCATTGGATCTGCCGGGGAGACCTCCATCGAGCGAGCAGCAGAGACTGCCAATATTTCACTATTTGGCGAGGAGTTGCTCGCGGCCAATATCGAGCCGGTCCTCGAACATGCTGCACAACTTCCTCCAAAGGAGCGTTATGACTATCTTCTGGACTGGGTTCTCGCCGAGAATCGAATCCGTTTTGAAGCCCGGCTGATCAGCACTGATCAGACAGGGAGCGTTCCTGCGTCGGGAGCAGTTCTGTTTCCCCAGGCACCTCCGGAGTCGTTTGTAAACAGACTTCAATCTCCTCTGCTGTTTTTGCTGGCGACCGCTCAGGCCCTCAATCAGCTGGATACACTCGAACTCAAGCTGAATCAACATTGTGAGACCTGGTCCGAACAGCAATACGACCGCATCGCGATCCAGACTTTGTTATCTCTATTGAATGAAAAGGAAGAGCGGGGGATTGCACTCCTGGAACAGTTTGTAGATCAGCGAACCAACTCCCCAAACCTCGAATCACTCTGGGTTGATATCACCCTGATGGCGTGCGGGGCGGTGAATGAGTCCACCAGCAATCTCGTGTTCGAGCATCTGTTCCGACAGCGTGAGCGAATTAATAAAAAGCTGGTGAAATGGACTGTGCCCGGGCAGCAACTCCCTTTTGAAACCATGTTCCTGGCCATCCTGGGAGAACTGGATCATCGGAGACTGACATCAGAGTCTGTTAAGTTGGCAGACTGGATCCCTGTCCGTCACGACCGACCGGAGTCTTTGGTCAGGATGATTCCTGCAAGTAACTGGCAGTATGATGGTGAGCAGGTTCGCCATATTGCCGGGCAGGGACATGATCGGCTTTACTTTTGCTCCCCGCTGCAGGGGAATTATCAGATTGAATGTGATGTTCAGGCTCCCAACTATCGCGATTCTGGATTGCAGGTTGCCGGATTCTGGAGTTGTATCAGCCGGAATCTGTTCCGCTATGGAGACCCAACCCGCTACCGCGGGACGGATGAAATCAAACCCAAGCTGACGGCTCTGGATGACTGGGTCAAAGTGCAGGTAAGGGTTGAAAATGACCAGGCAAAAGTCTGGTGGAATGGCAGATTGCTCCACGAATACCAGCTTCGCGACAAAACTGATCCCTGGTTGGTCTTTCTGGCCTACACCGGAACACTGGAAGCCGTACGGAATGTGCGAATCACGGGAGAACCAGTAGTCCCGAAAACTATTCAGATACCTGCCGATCTGCGTACCGGCTGCTGGTACAACTACTATGAGCTGGATCCCTATTTTAAGTCGAGCTGGATCAATGAACTGATTGAAGGTCAGCCCGATGAGATTCGAAGTCCACATCAGGTAGAACTGATCGGGACCGGGCAGGAGCGATTGCTGAGATATCACCGGCCAATGCTCGAACCGGGAATGATTCAATACGAATTCTACTATGAACCAGAAACGCAGATGGTTCACCCGGCGTTGGGGAACACGGCGTTCCTGTTGAGTCCGGAAGGGGTGTCCGAACACAGGTTGACCGGGATGATCGGGAATGAGGAGATCTGGGACAGCCTGAATGAAAACCACATCAAAGGAGACCAGACTTCGTCTGCACTCCCTCTGCGAGCCCAGGACTGGAATCAACTGCAGTTACAGCATGATGGAGTACATCTGCATGTCATTTTGAATGGGGAAACAGTTTATCGCAGGGAATTGAGTCTGAATGCGGATTCGTTCTTTGGCCTGTTTCATTACTGCGACCGCTCCGCAGTCCGTGTCCGTTCCATTTCCTGGACGGGGGACTGGAAAACCACTCTGCCTGTTGTGACAGAACAACAGTTGGCCTGGTCTCCCCATGAATGTCTACACGATGTTGATTCACTCCAGGAGGTGATTCATTTTGATTTTCGGACTCAGCCCATTGATGAAGCCCGAATGACAGTGCAGTCAAAAGATCGCGGAAAGCTGATCCAGATGGTGCCTGGTCAGGGGGTTCAGCTCAGCTCGCCGCATCAGGAAGCCTGGACGGCATCAACAATACAGTTGAATGAACCGGTTTATGGCGACTTTGATATCACCCTGACATTTGAAGGTCTCAAGATGGATTATGGCGAGACCGGAACAATCGGTGCAGAATTGTGGATTCTGGATGAGTCGGGGATTCGAATCGGCTGCTCCCGCATCGACCGTGGTGTTGACCAGATCAACGCGTCCAATGGAATTGCTATCCCACTCCCCAACAACAAAACACACTACGGGGGAACCAAGATCTCTGACGAGACCACCGCCGGTACATTTCGACTGGTTCGGACTGGCCAGCGGGTTCATGCCTTGATTGCTCATGAGAATTCGGACTGGTTCAGTTACATTGGTTCGCAGGAGCTACCCAGCGAAGTCTCTCCTATCCAGGTCCAGATTCGAGTTCAATCCACCCGATTTGGCATGGTTAACGTGCTGTTCCATGACTTGACGATTCGATCCAATTCGAATGCCCTGGTGCAATCGCTGGATCCCCGCTTCATGGCTCTGAAAGGGTATACCTCCCGTTTCACCAATTCGCTTGCCTTCCAGTTTGTTCCCGACACCATGTTAAGCTTACAGAGCAATCCAGACAAAGGTGAGTTTGCGTGGAAGTTCAATCCGGCCATCAGGGGGGATTTTGATCTGGAGCTTCCCATATCAGATTCGATGCTGGGAGATGTGAGCGGAAGCATTCCTCCGTGTCGTCTCCAACTGGTGGCGGATCAGGATCTGGTTGAAGTCGCAATCAGCAGAAATCCAGCCGGGAAAATTGAGGTCCTCGCATCCAAATCATCCGGGGCTGCAGCCGCACCCCAGAAATTTGCTGAGACAACTCTTGAACAGTTGACTGGCCTCAGGCTGATCCGCATCCAGAAAACCCTGTTTCTGGCTGTGGCGGAAGATGGGTTCTATCACATTCTGGATCGAACCCGCATCGAGGGAGATTCCTTTGCCGGAATTCAGTTTACCGAACAGGCACGCCCTGAAACTGATCCGAACGGGTTTTGGAAATCACTGGTATTGAAATCGGACCAGCGAGTTGAATAACTGCCCAGGCACGTCCAGGCAATGCTGAAGGAGTGATGAAGATGTTATCACGGATATTGCTGATTCTCCTGGTGTCCGGCATCTGGTCCTGTCCTCAGCTGGTTGCAGAGGATAGTCCACCGGAGTTGAGGTGGAATCAGCTGGTCGATTCCTGGCAGTTGTTGGGTCCATTCCCGAAACCTGATACCAGTCAGGATGGACTGGGTTTCCCCTTTGTTGAGGACGAAGCCCATCTTGAATTTGGTGATGTCGTTTTTTACGAAGGGAAACTTTACACCTGGAAATCCGTAAATCAGCAGGCGATTTCGTTCAAAAATGTTTTCGGTCTGAATAATCAGGAAGGAAATCATCAGGCGGCTTATGCCTGGGCTGAGTTCACTTCGCCCATTTCACAGAAGGCGATTCTTTCCATCGGGTATGATGATCATTATGTTGCCTGGCTGAATGGCGAAGAAGTGGGACGGGGTGCAGATGATACCGCTGCCAACCTTGAT
>JAGQQT010000640.1 GCA_020426065.1 Planctomycetaceae bacterium
GGACGAACGCAATACGGAAGGAATCGGGACGACTGGGGAAACTGGTTTGGCTGCAACAATCCAAACCCCATCTTTCATTATGTCCTGGACCTGAATTATCTCGAAAGAAATCCCCATCTCCAGCCTCCTCCCTTGAGGCAGGATATCCGCGTGGGGGACTCTCGCGTTTATCCGATCGCTCCCATCATCAGCCATTGCGATACAAAATATCGACCACTCGGAGCAATCCCCCGCTTCACCTCCGCCTGTGGAACAATGGTCTATCGCGATCAGCTGTTCGGCCCTGAGTATGAAAACGTCACGTTCACCAGCGAACCGGTTTACAACCTCGTTCATGCCCGCAAACTCCAGCCCGAGGGAGTCTCCTTTCAAAGTCTGAAGCTCCAGGAAGGTGAGGCCGAATTTTTTCGTTCGAAAGATCCCTGGAGCCGTCCTGCCGGATTACACGTCGGCCCGGATGGAGCCCTCTATGTAGCGGACATGGTCCGGGAAGTGATTGAACATCCCGAGTGGATTGATGATGAACTTGAGAAAACCATCAACGTTCGCTCCGGCGAAGAACTCGGACGCATCTATCGCATCGCTCCGGTGAATACCCCCCGCCGAGCATTCAAGCGACTCGATACACTCGACACCGCAGGCCTGGTGAAAGCACTGGATTCTCCCAGCGGCTGGCAACGGGATCTGGTGCAGCGAATGCTGATCTGGCGGAATGATCTGAGTGCCGTTCCCCTGCTGGAAGAACTTGCTACCAATGCGAGTTCCGCAACAACCCGTTTGCATGCCCTGTGTACCCTGGAAGGGATGAACGCACTGACGGAAGATCTCACACTCAGACTGTTGGCCGATCCACATCCCGGTGTCCGCCGACATGCCATTCGCTGTCTGGAACACTTTGAGTGTGAGGAAGCCGATCCACTCAACTGGCATGACAAACTCAAACCCCTCGTTCACGATGCCGATCCGTTTGTTCGATTGCAGCTGGCGTATTCCCTTGGCGAGTTTCCTGCAGCATGGTCGGCAAATCTGCTGGGACAAACTCTGCTTGAGGGACAGGACGATAGAAATCAGGTCGCCGCCGCTCTGAGCAGTCTGCACAAACAGAATCTCGGCACCGTCTTCGAACTGGTACAGCAGCAGTCCCCCCGCTCACCCCTCGCCGCTCAGGTCGCTGCACTGGCAGTCCAAATGAACCAGGCGGATGTCCTTTCCAGCTGGTTCACGCAATTCTCCAGCGATCCTTCAACGTGGAAAACGTTGCGTGAGTGGTTTTTGCTGCTCGGTTCCGCAAAGCAGGACCTCTGGAAACGACTCGGTCCGGAGAACTCCAGCCAGTTAACAGCGCTCCTGGAGAACGCCCGGCAGATCACGAGAAGCCAGAACGAATCGGCTGCTCTTCGTACTGATGCCATGAGAGTGCTGGGACATCAACCCTCTCTGCAAAAACAGGATGTGGAATTATTGCTCTCACTCCTGGATCCGCTCTCCGCTCCCCAGTTGCAGCAGACTGCGCTGGAAACGGTATTGAGCATTCCCAATGAGAGCATCCCGCAACAGTTGATCGCTCACTGGCCCAGGCTGAGCCCAACCCTGCGTAAGATTCTGCTGGATGGACTCCTTGCTCGTGTCTCCTGGACCGAACAGCTGCTGGCGGCCATTCAGGCCGATCAGATTCAGGCATCCGTCATCTCCACCGAACAACAGCAACTCCTGCTGCAGCATCGTGCCCTGCCTGTCCGCACGCAGGCGGAATTGATATTCGGCAAGCTGGAAAGCAATCGCAGTCCTATCCTGAAGGAATACCTCAACGTGGTCTCATTGCTAGATGCGGAAGCGAGAAACCTGGAACGAGGACAGGAACTCTTCAAGAAAAAATGCCAGTCCTGCCATCGGTTACAGAACGAAGGTCAACATCTCGGCCCCGATCTCACACGCCTCCTGAACAGATCCCCGGAAGCATTACTGACCGCCATTATCGATCCCAACCAGTCCGTCGAAGCCAAGTACCTGCAGTATCAGATTTTGACGGTGGAAGGTCAGACCTGGAATGGAATCCTCAAAGAAGAAACCGCCACCAGTCTCACAATTGCGTTACCGGATGGAAAAACGAAAACCATTCCCCGCTCAGAACTCGAACTCTTTCAAGCCAGTCAATTGTCGTTGATGCCCGTCGGCCTCGAGAAAGATCTGAATCTCGACCAGATGGCCGACCTCATCAAGTACCTGATCCATCAGACATCCCAGGAGCAAGCGGAGTAAGCATGTCCCGTTCCCTCATCACCATGATCTGTTGTCTTCTGCTCCCCGCACTCTCACTGCGAGCAGATCAGCCACAACCGCCGGGCCTGTTTATCGAGGGCTATCCGGATCGGCTCAGCTACGCTCCCGGAGAAAAAGTCACCCTTCACTGTTCGTCCTCTGCCGCCTCTTTCCACATGACCATTGAACGGGTTGGCCTGGAGCGCAAACAGGTGTTTGAGCAGAAGGCGATTCCGGTTGCTCAACACCCGATTCCGGATCGAGCGTCCTCAGAGGG
>JAGQQT010000641.1 GCA_020426065.1 Planctomycetaceae bacterium
TTGTGGAGATGCTGCCGACAACGGTTGTCCGCTGAGTGCGGCATAAGCCAGTGCACCAAATCCACCCCCGGCACTGAGCAGGAAATCACGTCGTGAATGAGGGAATTCGAAGTTGTTACAACTCATGGGAGTGACCTGTCAGTTGAGTGCCGTGCGGTGGGAAAGTTGTCGGGTGAATGCCTGTCTAAAGGTAGGGATCAAACCGAAGCTGATTTAGTGCAGATAAAGAAACTCACTCGAATTCAATAACGCGTGACAGAAATCCGTTACCGCAATGAACATTCGGGATGTGTCGGGAGCTGCTTCTTTTGGTGTCTGTCGCACCCAGGCAGTATGAGGAGCGGGCTGCTCTCCATTGTCTCCTGCAAATGTCCAGTCCAGAACCCGTTGTGCCTTGGCGAACTCAGTCCCAACCAGAAGCTCCTGTTGAGGAAGGGCACCCTGACTGATGGCCATACGTGCGAGTTGACCATCCCAGAGGTGGCCGCTGGAGTTGCGTCCGCCCGCAATCATCTTCATCGCGGGATTCTGGATCTGGCTGACAACGGATGTCTCCACCGTTGCTGTTTCCAGTGGTGCATTGGGATCTGAGAGATCCTTCATGTAAAACGTGACCGAGCCACTGGTGGGATTATCCGGAGTAGTGGTTGCTGAAATCGAAACGGCAATGTAAACCGGTTTGTTCAAGGGAAAATTCAATCCGGAGGCAACCACTTCATAGGCGGGTTCATCCTGGAACGTCTTGCCGATCAGCTGCACGATGAAGTTCTGCGGATGATAGGCCGATTTTGCACTGGTGACCCCGATGTTCCAGCCATTTGTCTTCGAGTTTCCATTCCAGCATGAGAGCAGGGTATTCACACTGGCGTCAGCGTAAATCCGATCCAGAATGACAACCGCCTCGACCGTAAACTGATCCCCCAGTTCGTCAGGTTTTTGAACCTGCAATCGCTCAAAGCGGCTGTCCGGTTGAAGCCAGAGAGTCTTCGGTCCCAGTCCCAGATTCTGGGCGGAAGCAAAATGCTGGGCGACAGGTCGCAGACCATTTTCATTGGGGAACTTCACTTCCACAGCAGCTTGTTCCTCAGGGGCAGGGTTGATCCGATCTGCCTGGCTGGCGATAAACGCTAACGCGTCCTGAACTTCCGCATCCGATGAATCCCGACAATAGGCCAGTCGATAGGCAGTGCGAATGGCATCGGCATCCACCTGCTGTTTGTTGGCCAGTAAGCGTTTGGCAAAGGATCGGGAACGATTCAGGCTCCATTCTCCATTCACGAGCAGCAAAGACTGTACTGGAGTGGTGGTTGCGATCCGTTCCGATGCAGATTCAAATCCGAGCGGAGCATCAAATCCGCTCAGCATTTCATCCGGTCGGTTTCGCATCTTCTTCACAAAGATACTGCGGTTGGGCGCTGTTCCACTGACGGAATCGCCACCTTCACGCTGACTCAGTTCACCCGAAACGGCCAGCATCGCATCCCGCACTTCTTCGGCATCCAGTCTCTGGGGTGGATAACGCCAGAGCAATCGATTGGTAGGATCGGCTTTGGATTCAGTTTCGGTGGGCTCGCGGCGGGCGGTCTGCCTGTAAGCGGCACTGTTCATGATCAGGGCATGCACGGGTTTGAATTTCCAGCCGTTTTCCAGAAAACGGCGCGTCAGCCAGTCGAGCAGTTCCGGATGACTGGGCGGTTCTCCCAGTGTGCCAAAATCATTCGGTGTCGGGACAATTCCCCTACCAAAATGGCGTTGCCAGATTCGGTTGACAACAACCCGGGTTGAGAGTGGATTGTCTTCCCGGGTAATCCAGTCCGCCAGCACAGTACGACGTCCCGTTGTTGTTTCGGTTGGCTCAAAAGTTGGTGGCTCCGCACCCAGCAGAGCCAGAAATGAAGGCTCAACCTCTTCTTTGGTTGTCCGGGTCAGCAGGTAAGTGGGGGCTGGCTCAGGACCGATATCCGTGGCCACAAATGCTTTTGGTAGCGGTGCCGGTTTGATCCCGTCGAACGTTTTGAGTTCAGCTTCCAGCTCTTCATAACGTTTGAGCTTCTCAGCATCATTCTTCAATGTTTTTTTATAGTCAAAGTTGTTCGCGGCTCGATCAGCCTGGCGGAATACCAGATACGAGATCTGTTTTTCGTAGGTGGTTTTTTCCTCTTCCGGTTTGTTGTACATTTCCTGGACATCAGGAGGAAATTGCCCCACGGTGTATTTCTGATTGTTGTCAAATGCCGCCCCTGCCAGCGCATGCATTTCATCGCGAATCTTCTGGGTTGCTTCTTCCCAGGCACGCTGTTTCTGTTCAAAGTCAGCAATCTGTTCTGGAGTTGCCAAAGGTCGATCCATGGGCCAGGCAACAGAGGACAGAAATGCCTGCAGACCGTAGTAATCTTTCTGCAGAATCGGATCAAATTTGTGGTCGTGACATTCTGCACAGCCAATCCCGATTCCCAGGAAAGCTTCGCCGGTGACACGGGTCATTTCATTGATGATCAGACCCCACTGCATCTTGGCGTTGCGTTGGTTCCACTC
>JAGQQT010000642.1 GCA_020426065.1 Planctomycetaceae bacterium
GAAATCGTTTCCGAACCGGACATGAACTCCGCTCTCGAAGCCCGCAACTATCTGTCCGAACTCCGGCTGCTGCTCACTTACCTGGGCGTTTCTGACTGCAACATGCAGGAGGGAAGTTTGCGTTGCGATGCCAACGTCAACCTCCACATTCCACAACCCGATGGCACGCACATTGCCACGCCCATTGTGGAAATCAAAAACATGAACAGCATCCGGGGTGTGGAAGCCGCCATTGCCTATGAAGCGAAACGGCAATATCAGCAATGGCAGAAGACGGGTGAGAAGTTTGGAGAAGTGGCCAAGCAGACCCGCGGTTGGGATGCGGACAAGGGAACCACGTTCGCGCAGCGGGGGAAAGAAGAAGCGGCCGATTACCGCTACTTCCCGGATCCCGACCTGGTTCCGGTAACGGTCAGTGAAGAGCTGCTGGAACAGATTCGAGCAGAGTTCCGCGAATTCCCCCAGGCCCGTCGCAGCCGCTATCAGTCCGACTGGGGACTGTCCGCCTACGATGCCGAAGTGATTGTCGATCAGGGGGAAGCATTTGCCGAGTACTTCGAAACGCTCACTTCCCTCAGTGGCGATGGCAAACAGTCCGCCAACTGGCTCACACAAAACGTCCAGCAGGCACTCAATGAGCGTGGCGATGCGATTGACCAGTTCCCCATCCGGGCCGAAGTGCTGGGGCATCTGCTGCAGAAAATCGTCGCGGGCGACCTGACCAACAATGGCGCCCGGGAAATCTTCGCCGCTCTTCTGGAAGAAAGCCCGGAGACAATCAGTGCAGCGCGTGTTGACCAGCTGATGGAAGAAAAAGGCCTGGCGGTTGTCAAAGATACCGGGGAAATCCTCCGCATCGTCGATGCGGTCATTGACCGCAACGAACGCATCGTCGCCGACGTCAAAGGCGGCAAAGTCCAGGCCATCGGCCCACTCATCGGCCAGGTCATGAAAGACCTGAAAGGAGCCGACCCAAAAACCGTCCGCACAGTGCTACTGGAACGAATTCAGGCCAGGTGATGGGCAAGTGATCGCGAGAAACATCCTGTAAACATTTTCTGAGACAATCTTCTTTGGAACTGGGAGTGAGTAGTGAGTAGGGTGGGTGAAACGAAGTGAAACCCACCGTGTATTTTGGCTGATATTCGATGGTGGGTTTCGCTTTGCTACACCCACCCTACACAACTTAGACAGAACCATTCTGGCTAATAACAAGTTCGTCGGACGGGAGTTCTTCGATTAGCACATCGGATTTGAAAGCGTGGCTGTCCTCCAATGTTTGCCCATATTGCAAAGAGGCATTCGGAGACACATCGTTCCACGACTTGGAACGGACTGGTGGTCCACGATTTCGTTGCTTACCACCTCGGCCTGAATGTTGGAAATTCAATTGTCCGTCGTGCAACCGTCGAGTTGTGGTTTGCACGCGACTGAAGAAGACGTGGCTCATTGGAACTGGCACAATTTCCGCGATGCTTAACCCGATCTCTGTGAATGACGCGATTGATCGTCTGATCGAACTTGCCGGCCAGAATGTCTCCATTTTTGGCTCCCTCGCGTTGGTCTTCGAAGGGACATGCATAAACCATATTCCAAAGACTGAATACCGCGACGACGGCGCTGGTACATATCAATCGAGTATTTGGGTCAATTTCGATCTGGCAGCGATCAATCAACGCGAACAATGGTTGGATCAATTTGATGGACGTCATGTGCGGTTGGCGGGTAAACTAGCAGCACCACTCGATGGCTATGATGGATGCGGTCATTTCTCCATGTGGCCTGCGGAACTGAATGTCAAGTCGATTGAGAAATACTCGGCAACGCTGACTGGGAGTGGATAGCCGTTCGCCGAATCAGTCCGACGAACAAAACGTTGCACGCGAGCGGGCGGCAACGTCGGTTTTGAAATCAACGTCAAACGCGCCCGCCGCGTGAACTTTGTCGTTATACCGGCTCGTGTGTGCACATGCTTGAGACCATTACGAAACACTGGCTCACACAAGCCGAAGGGTGGCGCACGCTTGATCGTCAATCAGAGTATCCATTTGCCGACCTCGTTGCAGTCAAGGAATCAGATGAAGACGAAGCATTTGTAGGTGAGACAGTGCTTGTCGTTTGCGCTGCCGACGCCAACATTGAACGGGGCTTCTGCAGTGCATTGGGAAGGCTGGTTCTGATGATGGATCGTGATTTCGAGGTCAATGCTTTTGGGCTTCCCAGACCTAATCCACGACTCAAGCCGCCACTGGTCCGATACGTACTTGCCGTCCCAACAGACTCAGCTTGGCTGCCTCTCTTGCGAGCTTGCCCCGACCTTATTCGGAAGATGCTGCATTTGATCATTCTTCGCGTATCCGATGAAGAACTAATCAAGTACCTTCCAAGTGTCTCGGTATAACAAATCAAGGATTAGATGCTGCGTGGCTACGGTGACGAGGTTGGGGCTCGGGCGGATTGGATGGCGTCGGGGTGGGTGACTGGCCGAGAGTCAGACGGCATCTAAGCCTCTGTT
>JAGQQT010000643.1 GCA_020426065.1 Planctomycetaceae bacterium
TACCGTGTAGCATCGAAACATTTGTTCACACATGTTATTGTTGTGCACAAATTCCATTATCATCTGGCAGAATCTTCTAATAAAGAACTTGCTTATCATTTCCATCCTCTATGTAAGCCAGAACCCCTGTCGTTTCGTCAAGGCTCATTCCAATGCACATCCAGGTGACATGTCCAAAATGCTCGAAAGAATTTCGATTCTCTGATGACAAGCATGGGAAGACTTTCAAGTGTTCAAAGTGTGGCGAAAAACTGCGTATTGAAAAAACCTCTGATCGCAATGCTGATGACTTTGGACTCGATGACATTGATCTCAGTGCATATGCGGATGAAGAATTTCCACCAGCAAAGCAGGCGACAAAAAAAGGAAAAACCAGGAGCAAAAAGAAGAAAACAATCAAAAGCACAAGCGACATGATCGTCAGGGGGATTGGAGCTGTCTTGATCATCGCAGCCATCGTCAGCCTGGCTGTTGTGCATTCATCCAGTCAGAATCTTTCCAGCGACGATTATGCTGTTTCCATATCGACATACGGGTTTGCCCCATCGACTTTCCTGATCATGTTGGGCGTCGCGATGGGTGTTTATGGACAAGAACCTGACCCTAAGCTTCGCGCACAAGTACGCATCACGGGCATCAAGGCTCTCTTGTTTGGAGTATTCCTGATGGTGGCTGGTTTTGGAATTCTCTATTTATTCGCCATGTCGGGAGAAAAACCAAGACAAGGTCCCATCAGGTATCAGATTCCAGGTGCAGCGATGATGTTTTCTGGGTTAGTCACTAACATCTTCGGTTTGCTCTCGCTCATCACAGGCCGAAACTTGAAACCAAACAGAATGAGGTGAGTCCAACGGTTTCATGTGCGTTTGTGGAGTTCGCGAAGGCCCTGGAGTAGATAGTATCGTCTGGCATCGCTCATCATGCTGGCAAACTTCAGGCGAGTTTTTCCCACGAGCGAGATCACCCGCCCGGAGTTGCCTGAGTATTCGTAATCGGGATTATCTTCTTCAATCCACGTTACTTGCGACCAGTCAAACCGGCGCGTCCAGCCGAGCGGGCCGACGCCCGTGAATACCCGGCCCACGGTATCGGCCACAATCACATCGACCCGTCCAAAAACAGTCATCACGGCAATCCCGCCAAACAGGAGTGTTCCCAGGATAAAAGGGATGCCGAATAACGACATCCCGAGATCAAACTCACCCTTGGCGATTTGAGTCCCGTAAATCCCACCGAGCGAGAAGCCGGACCAGACGCACATGAACGGCACCAGAAAGAACGCCGCTGGAGACCTTGTCGAGGCTCCGATCCGCCATTCCTGAAAATCTTCCTGGAACCATGCGCCACCGGGAGGATCGTTGATGTCGAACTCGGCGGAGATTTCCTGCGTGCCAACGACCAATGACAGGGGAAACACTTCATCACAGCTTGGACACACTGCGACATCCGTAGCAACATTCATTTGTGCTGCCGGAATCATCGTCTCACACGTCGGACAAATGGCTTTCATGATGATGTTGCCAGAATGAGCACGGTCATCAAGGGCGTGGGTTGAATGCGGCACCTCGCGCCTGCAATCCCTGTTCATGACGGTTTCATTTGATCGTTTCTGAACGAAAAGTCAATCACTCTTGAGATTAGCAGAACTCATAATCTGATTCATTCGACCTTGTGAGGGATGTAATCCAGAGGTGCTCCAAGGGGAATCAGTGGTTCTTTTACCAAACTCTCCTGGAATTCTTTGATGATCTTACTCGTGTGGGCGATGACCCACGAGTGCACGTGGGGATAGTTATATGGCTGCCGTTCTTTCGGGTCGACATCGAGATTGACAATGTGTGGTGTGGCCAGTTTGAGGGCTGGTTCGGCGAGTGTTCGCTGCAGCACCATGACCATTTTGAACTGATGCCACTTAACGCCATACATGGTTTCTCCCATCCAGTAGGGAAAGCCATCGCGTGCAGACCTTGGCTGCTTGCCTTCGAAGAATTTCCGCTGATCGAGTCCGTCAATGATTCGATCGGATGGGACTTCTGCTCCCGCCCATTTGAGGAGTGTCGTGTACATGTCCGTGATGTGAACGATTTCGTTGCTGCTTTGATTTGGTGGCACAACTTTCGGATAACGCACAAGACATGGAGTCCGCAGTGAACCTTCCAGTCCAGTGAAGTAAGATCCATCCCACACGCCCGCAGATCCGCTCCAGGGATCCATGTGCTCGGGGCCATTGTCACCAGAGAAGACGACAATCGTATTTTTGTCGACTCCTATCTTCTTCAGAAAATTCAAGAGTGTTGCGAAGTCAGAGTCTAACTGCATTAAGCAATCTGCACGCTCACCGTGTCCAGATTTCCCCTGAAACTCCTGGCGTGGAGTCGTAGGTAGATGCATCAGAGTGTGATTGAAGTAGAGGAAAAACGGCTTTCCTGCATCGACCGATTGCTGGATGAACTGCTGGCTTCGATTCATGTACTCCAGGTCAGCATCACGTTTGACTGCAGGG
>JAGQQT010000644.1 GCA_020426065.1 Planctomycetaceae bacterium
TGTCCCGTTCATCAATCATTCTGGTGGAAATGCCTGGCGAACCGTGAGAACAGATCGCTATATCATGGCGGTCACCGATCCCACACCGTTTACCATTCAGATCGATCAACCTCAGGCAGTGCT
This sequence comes from Planctomycetaceae bacterium, assembly GCA_020426065.1. Lineage (GTDB taxonomy): Bacteria > Planctomycetota > Planctomycetia > Planctomycetales > Planctomycetaceae > Rubinisphaera. The sequence goes on from JAGQQT010000644.1 coordinate 124, forward strand.
GGTTCAGGGCGGGGAACTGGCCATTCCTGTCCGCATCATCCGACGAGAAGGTTTTCAGGATCCAATTGAACTCCGCTGTGGTTCCGTTCCCCGCTCCATCTCCATGCCTCCCCCAGTCCTGATTCCTGGAGACCAGAATGAAGGTGTGCTGCAATTGGGAGCGGAATCAAATGCACCTCTGGGGGACTTGCCGCTGTATATCATCGGCAGCACGGTGCGTGAGGACATAGATGACTTCCTGGGAGCCGGACATCTCCGCGTTTCCTCGGAAATTGTTTCTTTAACAGTCGCCCAGCCGTATGTTGAACTGGCATCCCAGCCCGACAGTATTCGGCGAGGGGAACGGAAAACGTTTACCTGGACGGTTCAGCATCACACCCCCTTTAAAGGAAATGCCTCGGTGGTTCTTCTGGGGCTTCCCAAAGGGGTGACGGCACTGGAACCGGCACCGGTTGTCACACGAGATACGACGGAAGTGGTATTTCAACTGGAAGCAACCGACGAAGCATTGCTTGGACAGGCCAATGGACTTTCCTGTGAGCTAACCGTTCCGAGTGGCACGGGTGTGGTCCGACAACGAACCGGACGAGGTTCACTCCGGATTGATCCGGCACTTCAATAGCAGTTTTAACATCACTTTCTATTCAGTATTTGAGATGAATTCGACATCGGGATTTCGACCAGTCCCATTATTCGACGGGTCTTATTATGAAGCCTTTCATTCCCTTCATGTTTGTGTGCCTGGTATTCTCTGCCAGTGCAGGTACGTCATCCGCTGCAGAGGAAGTCAGCTTTCGTCGTGATGTGATGCCGGTGCTGTTTCGGGCGGGTTGTAATGCCGGAACCTGTCATGGTTCTGCCCGAGGAAAAGATGGTTTTCTGCTCTCCCTGTTCGGATTTAATCCTGCGGGAGACTACTACCGGATTACCGAAGAAATGGTTGGTCGGCGTGTGAATCTGGCCATTCCTGAGGAAAGCCTCCTGCTGAAAAAATCCATCGGAGCAGTCCCCCATACCGGTGGAAAACTGTTTGATGAACAGAGTGAATACTACCAGACTCTGCTGCACTGGATTGAACAGGGAGCCCCGGATGATGCGGGAGATATTCCGGAAGTTGTCGGGCTCGAACTTGATCATGAGCGATTTGTGTTTGAGCAGAGTGGTGAGCAGGGCACCCTGAAAGTGACCGCTCTGGCCAGTGATGGAACCCGTCGGGACGTGACCACACTCGCCCGGTTTCACAGCAACAACGGCAGCATTGTCGAGATTGATGCCGCTGGTCATCTGGTTGCACAACAACCGGGAGATTCGCATGTTTTTGCGCGGTTCAGCCGGTTTACCATCGGAGCGGAGGTGATTGTTCTGCCACCATCCACAGGTTTTGTCTGGCCCGACCCACCTGCCTCCAACTACATCGATGAACTGGTCTTTGACCGACTCCAGAAACTCCGGATTGCACCTTCAGATCTGTGTGATGATGAAACGTTTCTGCGTCGGGTTACGATCGATCTGGCGGGACGCGTTCCGTCAGTCGATGAATACTACACTTTCATAAATGATTCCAACCCGGACAAACGGTCAAAGAAGATTGACGAACTGCTCGCCGACGATGCCTTTGCCGATTTGTGGACCGCCATGTGGGGCGAGCAGTTGCGAATCATTGGAGGGAACTATGCACCGGTTGGAACTCACATCAAAGCGGCGGATGCCTACTATGAGTGGATCCGCACCCAGATGCGAAACGACCGTCCGTTGAATGAGTTCGTTTCGGAAATGGTTTCTGCATCTGGCAGTAACCTGATGAATGGCCCCGCCAATCTCTATACGATGCTGGTGCATGCACCCCGATTTGAGCCCAAAGCCTTTGCCGCCGATTTCTCGCAGGTCTTTCTGGGGGTCCAGATCCAGTGTGCCGAATGCCACAACCATCCGTTTGATCGCTGGACTATGGATGATTACTACAGTCTGGTCAGTTTCTTCACTGGCATGCAGCGGAAGCCGGGAGTCGAGCCTCGGGAACAGAGAATCTATTATGACATCACTGCTCCTCCCGCCCGGCACCTGATTGATCAGCGGCCCATGCCGCCCAGAACATTGGGGGCCATTCAACCTGTGGAGCATGATGGCGATCCCCGTCAGGCTCTGGCAGACTGGCTGACTTCTCCCGACAATGAGATGTTCAGTCGAAATCTGGCAAATCGGATCTGGGCACACCTGATGGGACGTGGGATTGTCGAACCAGTTGATGATGTGAGAGTCAGTAATCCTCCTGTGAATGGCCCTTTGCTGGATGCTCTTTCAGAACATCTGGTGGAATCCCATTTCAGTTTGCGGTCCCTGGTGCGAGACATCTGCAATTCCAGAGTTTACCAGT
>JAGQQT010000645.1 GCA_020426065.1 Planctomycetaceae bacterium
TTTTGCTTTGGGTGTTGGGGGATTCACTTTCGGCGGCTCAATTACCGGCTTCGGCTCTTCCACCACTACCGGTTCCTCCACCACGGTTTCCTCAGGTTTGATTTTCAGTTCTGCATCTTCTTCGTTGAACCTGGCGCCGGTGGTGGGATCTGGTGGTGTTGGAACTGGCAGTTCATCGCTATTGGATGGTTTCCAGTTCTGACCGGAGTGATCTTCGTAAGTTACACAGACATTTCGGTTCATCGGAGCGACGCAGGCAACCGGGGTCGCACATTCTACCGGTGCGACACACGCAGCAGCGACACAATCGGGTGGAGCAACACAGGATTGAATCTGGACGCAGGATCGATCGCAGGAGTATTGGTTTTCAACACACTGATCTTCCACGCAACGTTGGGGCCGGCTTCGATGAACCGGTGGCTTTTCGCGAAACGTGGAGCGTGTCATCCAGTGTGGTCGACGAGGATAGCGACGGGGATAACGGGGCGGGGGACAATACGCAGGAGGACAGACTGGCAGACAAGTGGGAACGCAGATTTCATAACCACACGGATCAAACATGCAGGGATCAACCACACAGGGCTGATAACAGCAGGGATCACAGGGGATGCAACATTCCATACAGGGAGCGAAGCACCCTGTCATGCTGACCAATATCAGAACCAGACAAATCGACAAACGGGAATGCACAAGAGGACGTGACATGTTCGCCTCGTGGGGGGAGGGCCGATCTGATGTCAGAAACAGCAGATCAGTCAGTAGGGGGGATCTGAGGGGGGATGGAGGATGGCACTCTGAAATCGGACCATCCTGCTTCGAATATCGGCCGATACTTCGAGAGAACTTGGGGAAGATTGGGCAATTTTTCCGATTTTTCCGAAAATTCCGAATACTCTGATTTTTTCGATCTTCAAGCGGTGAACAACTTTCTGGCGGGTAAATCCTCTCTTAAAAGCATGACGATAAAAACCCTGAGGCATTACGGACAGAATCAGATCCGCTCAGGCGATCCTGGAATTCACTCCGTGTGTTCAAAAGCAACGACAGAATGAAACTTGTTCTCATTTTCAGTGACGATCAATCATGGCCGATGATGGACCACCAGGTGTTCCCGAATGGGTTGTGACCTACGGGGACATGATGTCACTGCTGCTCACCTTCTTCATCATGCTGGTGTCATTGAGTGAAGTCGTGGCCGACAAAAAATATCGGGCCATCCTGGAAGCGGCCCGTCAGCATATGGGATATCGTTCGGCACCACTTGCTCCTCCCGGAAAAAAGTTTCCCATGAATTCCCTGATTGAGGATCTGGAAAATCAGATGCTCGGTTCTCAGGCGGACACGGAAAAAGGATCGGGAGGGACGAAATCGCACGGAACTCCCGGACAGGATTTGCGGGTGATGCGGCTCGATGAAGGGGAAAGCCAACTGGCGGGGCGCGCGATTCTGTTTCAGGAAGGAAGTGCGGAAATCTCTCCCGAGATGAAAGAGCAGATTCTGGGTATAGCCCGGGATATTGCTGGCAAACCGCAGAAGATTGAAATCCGGGCTTTCTGTAACCCGTTTGTGGCGGGGATTCCCCAGACGACAACCCAACTGCTCGACCTGGGTTATGAGCGTGCGAATGCGATTCGCCAGATCCTGCTGGATCAGAAAATACGACGGAATCACATGCGGGTTGCCGTGTTTTTTCATTCTCTGGAAAACGAAACGCAGCGGAATCCAACCGGGGCAACGGATCGGGTGGAGATCACCATCTTCAATGAGTTTGCGCACGAATATATAGGTCGTGAGCAGGACTACGAGTGAAGTTGAAGCGGTTGTTTTTCACAGGAACGGAGTGAAGATTCCGGATCTGCGAAATCCGGTGCAGGCAGTGCCTCGATTGTCCGATAAATGGGAGGGACAGAGGATAGAACGCCGCGTCGGGGAGATCAGGATGGGGGAAGAAATCAACGTACTGGCACTGGTCAAAGATGACCAACGGTATGTCTTCCTCTACGATGAGGCGAGCTTTGATGAATTGCTCCGCACATTGGGACGCTATGCTTCCGACCCGGAGCTGAACTTCAGCTGGTATGATGCGGCGATGTTATCGCAACGGGTGCGAAAACTGCGCAAGCAGGTTGAACAGGATCGTGATGACGATCAGTTCTATCGGAAATCCGCCTGAAACTGCAGATCATCCTCCCTGTTTTGCCCAGGAGTGAGTCGATCATGCAAGCTGCTTTTGACGGGTTCCTACGCTACCTCCGATTCGAGCGTCATGCTTCGGAACTGACCCGTAAATCCTATGCTGAGGATTTCGCCTCGTTTCTGGATTACTGCCAGGATCGACTGGGAAATATTCCCGATCCCGATCAAATGGATATGACATCGCTGCGGGGATATCTGACCTACCTGCACGATTGCCAGTATCAGCGCTCGACTATTGCGCGAAGGCTGGCCTGCCTGAGAAGTTTCTTTCGCTACTGCTGTCGCGAAGGGCTGTGCCAG
>JAGQQT010000646.1 GCA_020426065.1 Planctomycetaceae bacterium
CGGGGGCGAACCAGGGCCACAGCATGCCCGGTCCGTTCCTGCTTTCCAGCCCCTTTGGACTGGGCCGGGTGTTTCTGCTTGGGCGCAGGCAGATCCCGGACCGGGATCTTCTTTTCGCGAGCTGCCTCAGCAATTTTCCGCCAGATGCCATGCGGTTCGGTATGAAAACGCAATTCCTTGAAGTCTCGTGGGCGGCGAACCAGCGCCTCCCAGATACTGTGCGGGTTTTTCAGTTCGAGAAATTCAGGCAGCGGATTCAAACTCACGGGATGTCCATTTAACAGCATGATGGAGAGAACTGGTCTTCATCATACCGTTGTTTTCCCGCAGGACCACTTTCTATGGCTGATTCTGAACAGGGAACGGAGCAATCGGGTAATTTTGCAGCCGATCAGTCGTTTTGAGCGGGCTGGGTCGCAGTGTCGAGACTACCGTTGCCAGTGCCGTCTGGAGTACCGGATCCTGTTCACTGTTCCACATATCCTTCACATCCGCCACATCAGCCTGATCCAGTACCAGATTGTACTGGCGGATATGTCGACTGAGTGACAGAGCGGCCTGCACGCGCAGATCCTGCGGACGAGTCATTCCCAGCAGCACATTCAGAATGATTCTCTGGGCTCCCGCAGTCGGAATTGCTTCCAGAGCTGTCAGGCAATCGGCTGCCAGCTCATCATCGTTCACGGCTTCTCCCAAAGCCTCCTCTGCCGAACTCAGATCAAAGACGCGATTCGCATCCATTCTGGTCAGGTCGGCCAGCAGGCTGGCAGCCGCTTTTGCTCGACGCTGCCGCACAGCAGCCGAGTCAGGAACCTGTTCCTGTCCCAGCAGGATTGGAATCAGCTGTCTGTCCACTTCCACCGTATCATCAGAGTAAACCACATAATGCGTGTTCGGCACACGGCGAACAGTGGTGCGTAATTGATCTTCCAGGAACGTTGGACCATAAATCACAATCGGAATTCCGGCGGTTCGTGCATCGGCCCGAAAGTTGGCCAGAGTCTGTGACAACTCCCAGTTCACACAATTCACATGGGTGAATACCATCTGGATGTCACTGCGGGAGGAAGCCAGCTTGAATCCTTCTTTCCCGGAGGTCACGACTTCCTGTGGCCGCTTGGCAGCAGAGGCAATTGCCCGACCACGATCCTGATTGGGATCGATCATCAGGATTTTTCCATTCTGATCTGACTTCAAGGCCTGAGCCAGAATTGGCACGATCCGGGATGAGTGACGGAAACCATGCTGAGGTCTCAACTCCACAATTGCCGCTGCCGCGGCAAACTGCACCCGTAAACTGGAGTGATTCAACCCGACAATCAACGGAGACAGACCGCTGTCTGTTACACCAAACAGTGTGTGATCTCCCGTGAGAGACAGCACGCGGAACGCTGCTTCCACAGCCTGCGGATGGTTGGTGTCCATACAGATCATGGAAGCCCGTTTCACCACATCCCGATCCGAGGTCATCGCCACATTGAAAGCTGAGCCTTCTCCAACCGGATACATTGCATCCGGTCCGATCCGATATCCCTCTTCGGCCAGAATCGCAGCCAGGAACAAAGACTGAGATTCGAGGTCTTCCGGACCAAACGACAAGGCCTGCTTTGAATAGACGACTGCCGAACGCAGGTCTGCTGATTCGCGATGAATGGTCAGTGGAACGACGGTCGATTGAGCGGCATCCCATACCCAGAAGGTTACTTCGTAACGATCATTCGCGTCCCACTCAACCTCACGCTTCAGATGCAGCATGGCCCGCTGCATCAGATCTGCCCGGGTACCATATCCATCCACCATCCCTGGTGTGGCATTGGCTCCATGCAGAATGCGGGCAATGGCCAGCTTGCCGGACTGATTGACAATTTTGGATTCCGACTCACTGAATGCATAGTACGCCAGCCGAGTCACATCCTGCTTGCCGCCAATAATCCCGAGGCTGTCCAGCAGCGTTGCCTTCAGCAGAGCATTGTCTGTATCCAGAGCTGCCAGCAGGGCGGGTGTGACCTGGTTTCCCATGCGGGAAAACAGATAAACAATCTGATCCTTTTCCTGACCATTTTCCGGACTGGATAACCGCTGAATCAGACGGGGCATGGCCAGTGGTCCCAGCCGGCGCAGTTCGGTAATAGCCAGTTCCCGCTCCCGGGGCGAGCCTTCCAGATCTTGCAGAATGCGGTCGATTCGAGCGGGGTCGAGTGCATTCCGTTCGGAAGCAGCGGCGACCTGATCCAGCAGTTGCTGAGCGGCCGGAAGCAATTCTTCTGTTCGTGCCAGCCGAACCAGTTCGACGGTTCCAAAGCGGTCCCGCAGAGCCAGCAACTGATCATCAGGAAGGTTGGCTGCCACAATGGCCTGCAGGTACTTATTCGCCAGATCCAGCCGCCCCAGGTTGGAAAGCAGGACCACGGCTTCGAACTGCTCGACTTCTCCGACTGGTTCAATGGCCAGGGGGGACTCTTCCTGTGAGGAATCTGCCGGCTGACCGGGAAGGGT
>JAGQQT010000647.1 GCA_020426065.1 Planctomycetaceae bacterium
CGCCGAATTCCAATGTCTGCTTCTGAACGGCTGGGATGTCATTGTCTGCTCCACAAGATTCTCAGTAGGACTTGTCCAATAGACGATACCAAAATTCTGCACGGCCAGACCGGCCTCAATTCCGCAACGATTACTGCAAATCCGGAATTATTTTTCAATGGAATTGTAAGTCAGGGGCACTCCCTGTTACCAACATACAGGGAAGAGGAGTGAACTTGAGTGACGACGACCACAAATCGATCTTCATGAAATGGATTGGCGAGCATGGCTCGTCCGTCCTGAAGGTGGCTCGCGCCTACTCACTGACCAGCGAGGAATGCCAGGATCTGTCGCAGGAGATTCTGCTTCAGGCCTGGCGGTCGCTCCCCCGTTATCAGGGGAAGGCCAGTCCGGCAACCTGGTTCTATCGGGTTGCATTGCATACGGCAATGAACTGGAAGAGAAATGATCATCCCCGGCGGACGCGTCAGCAGCCTCTGCTGATTGAGCAAACACTCATCACTGAAACGGCAGATGGTGCAGAGCAGGCCCAGCAGCGGGAAACCGTGGAACAACTTTACGCGGCCATTCACCAGTTGCCTAAAACGGAAGCCGCCCTGGTGTTGTTGTACCTGGAGAATCTGAGTTACAGCGAGATCTCAGAGGTGCTGGGAATCTCTGAAAATCATGTGGGTGTGAAGTTGAATCGTGCCAGGAAGTCGTTGTTTGCCTTGATGAATGGAGGGACCGATGAATCCTGAACAGGACTCGACTCCAGATCACTTTCAACAGATCTGGCAGGCGGAAACCGCCTGGCCACAAGTGACCATCAATACGGATTCGCTGCGTGAAGAAGTGCGTGGAGCACAAGGACGATTTCGCCACATCATTAACTGCAGAGACGCTCGCGAAATCGGCATTGGACTGGTGATGCTGCCTGTGTGGCTGGTGATGGGAATCAGGCAGTCTCAGCCATGGACGTGGTATCTGACGATACCCGCCATTCTTTTCGTGATCTCATTCATGCTGATTGACCGTTGGCGGCATCCGCAGAAACCGAGTGAGCCGGGTGAGCCACTCCTGTTTTATGTCCGGGAATCTCTGGCTCAGGTTGAACATCAGATCTGGCTGTTACGCAATGTTTTCTGGTGGTATCTCCTCCCCTTTTCCCTTTCAATCATGGCCTACTTTATTCAAACCGGCTGGCAGACAGCCAGTAATCTGTGGGGATTTCTGGCTCAAGTGGGATTTAGTGGAGCATTCCTTTGGCTTGTTTACTGGGGGATCTGGAAGCTGAATCAAATCGCAGTCCGAAATCAACTGGAACCGCGTCGACAGACTTTGCAGAAACTGATTGACAGTCTCGAATCCGATCAGCCCGGTGAAGATTCCACCGACCTGTTTGATCTGGTCAGCTCACTTGATCAGCCCCAATCAGGTGCCAGACTGAATTATGATTGGGTGGGGAGCTGGAATCGTCTGGTTCCCTCATGGACCATTTCGCTCGGGATCATTCTGGCGACATTGGGCGGAGCATTGCTGGGAGCATTTTTCCCGATTCCCGGGATGGGACCGGTTCTGTTTCAGTCGATCGTCGCGGCAGTCCTCTGTAATGAATTTGCATTGATTCTCGCCTGGCTGAGAATCCGGAAATCCAAAGAACAAACTTCAAAGGACGACTCTGAGATGACAACACTCTGCAATGCCTCGGGTCACTTCAGAAGTCAGTTGAAACAGGTGCGGACTCCGGCATTCCTGATCCTCTGTCTGGCCTACCTCATGGGAATTCTGGCTTTTGTGGCTTTGTGTGCGTTTTTCTTTACCGACTCGGACGCAGCGTTAGTGCAGCGGGGGCCGGGGTTGGAAAATATCAGCCAATGGACCGAAGAGGACATTGCTCATCTGGATTCCTGGCTGCAGAGGTTTGTGGGCGAGGACGATTTCTATCCGAGCCTGAGTGCTGCAATCGTGCGTGATGGGGAACTAATCTACTCCCGCTCCTTTGGATATGCGGATCAAGAATCCAAAACACTCGCCACGCCGCAAACCCGTTTTCATGTGGCGTCCGTTACGAAAGTTTTTACCGCCACACTGGCAGCAATTCTGGCCGAACGAGGTTTAGTTGATCTCGATCAGCCTGTGCTGCAATACCTGCCGAAAGGGATTTCGATCAGCACCATGCCCGAGGTCGGTGCAAAAATCACCTTGCGTCAACTCGCATCCCATACTTCCGGCCTGCCGCGTGGCGTGCCGGGGAAAGTGCAGTCGGTGGAAGGCTGGTATGAACTGGAGCCGGAACTGCTCTATAAGCAGCTGGCCACAATCAAACTGGAATCGGAACCGGGGACGGCCGAATTGTATTCGAACCTGGGATTTGGCCTGCTGGGGCATGCACTGGAACGGGCGGCCAACCAGCCGTTACACAAGCTGGTTGATGAGTTGATCTGCAAACCCCTGCAGCTGGAACGAACTGCCATTCAGCATGATGACTCACTTGATGT
>JAGQQT010000648.1 GCA_020426065.1 Planctomycetaceae bacterium
AATGCTGCCGGTGAAGTCTTTGCCGCTCTCGGTTACGAGAAGGCCACCGTTCGTGAAATCTGCCGCCGTGCAGATGCCAATCTGGCCGCGCTGAATTATCACTTTGGTGACAAAAAGTCGGTCTATCTCGAAGCGGTCAAGCAGGCCCATTGTGAAGGGGCGGACAGTCCCACCTGGCAGTTTCCGGCTGAGATTCCCGCTGAGCAAAAACTCTACCTGTTCATTGAAAAAATGATGGAAGATATGTTGGATCGGGAAAGCCCATCCTGGCATCTGGAATTGATGATGCGGGAAATGGCCCGACCCACCGAAGCGTGTGCGGAACTTGTTCACAGTTTTATTGCTCCGAAATTCGCACTTTTGCTCGGGGTAATTGACGAACTGGTTCCGGACGACGTTCCCCTGTCGAAACGACATCTACTCGCCTTCAGCGTCGTTGGACAATGTCTGCTTTATCGATTTCATCGTCCGTTTGGGCAACTGCTGATTGGCGATGATGAATTCGAATCACTGTTTGATGTTCCCTATCTGGCCCGGCACATCTGCGATCTCTCTGTGCACGGCATCCGTGAAACTGCACAGCAGTGGAGGGGTGAGCAATGAGGTGGCTGGCGTGGCGGATGCTCACGGGAGATCGCACGAAATATCTGGGGATCGTGTTCGGAGTGGCGTTTGGTTCTCTGCTGATTGCTCAGCAGGCCTCCATTTTCGTCGGACTGATGCGGCGAACCTCCCATCTGATTCTGGATGTCACCGAACCGGATATCTGGGTGCTCGACCGTTACGGCCAGAACATCGATGAAATCCAGCCACTGCCGGAGAACCGTCTTTATCAGGTGCGGGGAGTACAGGGAGTGGACTGGGCGGTGCGAATGTTTAAAGGGCTGGTTCGTATCAAGCAGCCTGATGGGGATTTTCGGCAGGCGATCCTGGTTGGTGTTGATGACAGCACCATGATTGGTGCTCCTCACAAAATGATTGTTGGTTCCATTGGAGATCTGGCCCGACCGGATGGCATCATTGTGGATGATGCCGGCTACACGTTGATGTATCCAGGGGAACCGATTCAGATTGGCCGGACGATGGAAATCAACGACCGCCGCGCAGTCATTGTTGGCATCTGCAAGGTGAATGCTCCCTTCCAGACCTTTCCGGTCATCTTCAGCAAATACCACCAGGCGATTCAGTATGCACCCCGCGAGCGAAATGTGATGTCGTTTGTACTCGTGAAAGCGGCTTCAGGAGTTGACCATCGGGATCTCTCTGAGCGAATCACTCAACAGACGGATCTGCAGGCCGTTACCTCTGATGATTTTTTCTGGAAGAACATCGATTACTACATTCGCAACACCGGAATCCCCATTAACTTCGGGATCACGGTATCACTGGGTTTCCTCGTGGGGGCAGCAATTGCTGGTCAGACGTTTTATCTGTTTACCATCGAAAATCTGAAACAGTTTGGTGTGCTCAAGGCAATGGGAGTTACCAATCTCCGTCTGCTGCGGATGATTCTCCTGCAGGCACTGATCGTGGGCTGCTGTGGTTATGCCATTGGTATTGCCCTGGCCTGTACCTTTTTTGAAGTGACTAATGCTTCGGGAATGGCTGACTTGCGGGGTATGTATCTGCCCTGGCAGATCATGATCATCACGGCCGTTGCCGTCGGGCTGATTGTGCTGGTGGCCAGCATACTGAGTATCTACAAAGTCTTTGTTCTTGAGCCAGCGGCCGTCTTCAAATGAATCTGCATACCACGGCACATCCCGATGAGCAGGCAGGAAACCCAAATACTGCAGAGAGTCGCAATCTGGCTGTCTACTGCCGTGGACTAACCAAGCAGTATCGAACTGGCGAAACAGCCGTGCGGGCGTTGCGCGGAATTGATATCGAGATCCGTTACGGAGAGATGTCTCTGCTGGTGGGGCCAAGCGGTTGCGGCAAAACTACTCTGATTTCGATTATCGCCGGCCTGCTGGATCCGACGGACGGAGAACTCGAAGTTCTGGGAGAAACACGCGAGAAGCTCAAAGGAACTTCCCTGGTCAAGTTCCGGCAGAAAAACATCGGCTTTGTGTTTCAGCAGTACAACCTTCTGCCTGCACTCAACGCGGCTGAGAATGTTGCCGTTCCGCTGATTATCGCTGGAGTGAAACGTCGGCTGGCCATTCAGGAAGCTCTTCAGGTCCTGGAAAAAGTTGGCCTGGGAGACAAGTCAAAATCTCGTGTGAACCAGTTATCTGGAGGTCAGCAGCAACGTGTCGCCATTGCCCGGGCCCTGGTTCATCAGCCCAAACTGCTGGTTTGTGATGAACCGACTGCAGCACTCGATGCCGCTTCAGGGCGGAAGGTAATGGAACTGCTGCGTGAAGTGTCCGTCGAAGAAGATCGAGCAGTCATTGTGGTCACGCACGATAACCGGGTTTATGACTTTGGTGATTGTGTGATTGAAATGGTGGATGGCGTGGTTGAT
>JAGQQT010000649.1 GCA_020426065.1 Planctomycetaceae bacterium
CTGCTACAGTTCTGTGGAGACTGTCATGCCCCGGATGATCCCAAGAATCACGTCAATTTTCTGAAAGCCGCCCGGGCTGAAGATCTTTCAGGCATGCGCAGTTTGTGGGGGAGCGCTGCCGAGCAACTCCGGAATCGGACCATGCCTCCTCCGGATGAAGAGCAACCCACCGAAGAGCAGCGGTTGGCGATTGCTGACTGGATTTCAACCCGACTGCGAGAAACGGCCTGCGAACAGGGACCTTATGCGGGAATGGTGACCAGTCGTCGACTCAACCGCTCCGAATATCAGAACACGATTCGGGATCTATTGGGAGTGGAGATTGATGTCAACGGCAGGTTTCCGGCGGATGGCTCTGGTGGGGAAGGGTTTGACAACAATGGTGAAACTCTGTTTCTGCCTCCTCTGCTGCTGGAACGATACCTGGAAACGACAGACGAAATCCTGGGAAAAGTCCTCCCCGCTACGGCGATTGATGTCACCTTTTCCGGCCGGGATTTGAACAGTGCGGCTGATCAGAATCGGGATACTAAATCCCGTCTGCTGGAGCCAGGTCAGGCCGCGGAAATGGTGCTGCGTATTTTTGGTGCCGGTGAGTATGAAATTGTTGTTGATGTCGCTGCAGTGGATCAGGCCAGTCATGTGAGTCTGAAAGTGGACGGAATTGTCGCAGAACGCTTTGAAGTCTCCGCTCCCCGGGAAAACCAGCAACGCTCGCCGATTCAGGGCCGCTGCAGGATCGATCTGGTGAGTGGGTTTCATCAGTTCTCCGTCCAGTGCAGTGGCAATGCCAGTCTCGAAGTGGATGCTCTGCGGATCAGACTGCAACGGGAACCGATTTCGGCAGAACGTCGTGCCCGGTTTGAGAAGTTGACCGGGACACAGTTTGGATCTCAACCAGAGGACCCCCTCGCTGCGGCCCGTGCAGCGTTGAAACGCTTTCTCCCCAAGGCTTTCCGCAGACCTGCGCTGGACGGAGAAGTGGACCGTTATCTGGCATTATTTGATAGGGGGCAGGAACGTGGAGATCCATATGAGGAAAATCTGCGACTGGCGATCAAGGCCGTAATGGTATCGACACCGTTTCTGTTTCGGCTTGAGGATCTGCCGAAATCGACGAATCCGGAACCGATCGGGCAGTATGAGATGGCCAGTCGACTCTCCTATTTTCTCTGGGGAACAATGCCTGATGAACAACTCTTCGAACTGGCCAGGACAAATCAGCTGGCTGATCCGGCAGTTTTGACTGCTCAGGTTGAGCGCATGATTGCTGATCCCCGGATCCGGTATTTAGTGGAAGAGTTTACGGGCCAATGGCTCGGCACTCGGGAGGTGGGAGGCCGTGTTGCTCCCGATACATCGAAGTTTCAGAATGAATTCACGACGGAACTGCTGCTGGGATTTCGCGAGGAACCAATTCAGCTGGTTCATCACGTTCTGAAAAACGATCGCCCCTTGTTGGAACTGATCACAGCAGATTATGTGATTGCAAACAGTCGACTGTTGAAGCACTACGGTCTGACAGAGGAAAAGGGAGACCAGAAAGAAGAGTGGCCCTGGTCACCGGCACCGAGCCTGGAGAAGGATGGGCCATTCATGCTCGTCGAAGCAAAGGATGGCACGAGAGGTGGACTGCTCGGCATGGGAGGAGTACATCTGTTGACATCCTATCCGACCCGGACCAGTCCTGTTCTGCGGGGAGGCTGGATTCTCGAAACGCTGCTGGGAGTGCATATTCCCAACCCTCCGCCCGATGTTCCGGAGCTTTCCAAAAGCAAAAAAGGAAAGATGACTGTGCGTGAACAACTGGCGATGCATCGGGATCATGCGGCCTGTTCGGCGTGTCACAATCTGATTGACCCACCCGGTTTCGCTCTCGAACATTATGACGTCCTGGGGCGGTGGCGTGATGAGCAGGAGGGTGGCCCGGTGGATGCAACCGCAACATTCCCCTCCGGGGAAGAGGTTGATGGTTTGCCGGGGTTGAAAAAGCTGCTGCAGGAGCGAAAGTCGGAGTTTTATCTGCACTTCTCGCGAAAACTGCTCGGATTTGCCCTGGGCCGAAGTCTGGAAGATCGCGATGACTGCGCCATTCAGCAGGTGATGGAAGGGATGCTGAACAGGAACGAATCGTTGCGGGGAGCGATTGTTTCCGTCGTATTGAGCACTCCGTTTGGCTGCCACCAGCTGGAAGAAGAGTCAGCACGCTAATCCCTTCACGAGCAGGCTTGCCGTGAGTGGTTTGAGAGAGGCCGATCCACTAAACTTCCGATGGCTTTGCCTGATGAAATGGATCACCCGGTGTTGTATGCAGCGACCGAGGTGCCTGTTGTCAGGGAATCCGTTAGATATTGCTCACTTCATGAAATTCGGAATGATTTGATGAGTCTGCCACGAGTGTTTTTGACCAGAAAAATTGCAGATGTCGGCCTGAAGCGGTTGCGTGAGGAGTTTGATGCCTTCATCTG
>JAGQQT010000064.1 GCA_020426065.1 Planctomycetaceae bacterium
TGGAGCTCTCTCGCAGACCTGGCTTGACAGTTCTGGCTTCCTGCGGAGCGGGGGAATCGGCTTACGAGATTCAGGAGAGCCGGCACGGAGCGTTCACCGACGGTCTGCTCAAGTCCTTTGCAACAGAGGGGATCCCCGGAGAATTTTCAGATTCACAACTGCAATCCATCATTAAAACTGTGAAAGCAACGACTGAAGGACGGCAGACACCTGTCGTGGTAATTCGTCCCGGCAAATAAAATATTTGCTTTGGAAGGCTGCATCGCTTCAACAACAGGCAAAGGACGTCATCATGCGAATCACATTGCACGTGAAAATGGTAGTACTGTGGCTGTTTTTATCTAGCGTCAGTTCTTTCGCTCAGGATCCCACCATTGAAGACCGGGAGGCTGGTTATCGAGTAAAACTGCCAGAAAGGGCGAAAGAAGGAAGGAAAAATATCTATACTCTGCCCAACGGCATAACTTTTATCAGTATCGAAGTGGATCAGCTTGACCTCCCAGGGAAATCATCCCGGGAATTGCTGGATTTCGCTGTTCAATCAGCAGCTGAGATCTTCAGTGATGACAAAAAGCCCATTGGCTTACGATTTCGCAAGATATCTGGAGTTCTGGCTGCTGAGTTTTCAACAATTCAGGATTTTGGAAATATCGGCGGTGGTCGCCTCAGGCACGTCTATCATCACATGATTGTCATGAATGGGACTCAGCGATACAAACTGCAGACAAATCTGCCGCTCGCCCTCAAAGAAGAGTATTATCGAACATTCGAACTGATTCGTGCCAATGGCGAAAAGCTGGATAACGGTTCGCAAAGTCCGGTATTTGATCCCATTCCGGACTTTCACGAGCTGGCCATCTTTCGAACGGAACGCTTATCCGTCAACAGCAAATCAGATCCAGTCAAGGTGAATGATTTTCTCATAGTCCGAGAGGATACTGTTTACTTTCTCCAGGGCGAATGGGCGGGAAGCCATTTCCTTTATGTTCCCAATGCGGGAATTGTGGATGTAAATGCTGATATCCCCAGTCAGGTAGAAGGGGTTAAGAAGATCATGAATTCAGAGCTTCGATCAGAACTCAGCCACGGCAAATTGCGAATCGATGGCCATCGGTTATTCGTGACCTATCAATATGTGGACCAGAGCGGTGCTATCAAAGAAGCGGATTGGGAAGGGGCGTATAGCAAAGACAATAACGGGGCAATCATGTCCATTCGGGTCACGCATTCTGAGCTCGGCGGCGATCCCGTGTCCACATTTGCAAGTGAAGCGGTTTACATCCCAATTCCGATAAATCGTTGACCTGACTGGCTTTGGTTTTTGGCAGTCTCAGTGCTGATTACGAGCAGAGGACAAGGGTTGTCCGATGACCTGAGGTGTTCTTTGAGGGAGAGTGCACAGCTTTTTTATACACGGATAAGATGCTCCCAGGAGTTCATGTAAGAGGTCGTGCAGATGCTGCTTGAAAGGCCCTCCTGTCTCGATTGCTGATGCTCAGGTAGCGATCTGTTTGACCACGTTACCTTTCACGTCGGTGAGACGAAAGTCGCGGCCGGCGTGCTGGTAGGTCAAAGTGCGGTGGTCGAGTCCAATCAGGTGCAGGATGGTGGCGTGCCAGTCTGCGATGCTTACCACACCATCAACGGCCTCATAGCCGTAATCATCACTCACTCCATGAGAATAGCCCGCTCGCACACCTCCTCCGGCCATCCAGGTTGTAAAGGCTTTCACGTTGTGATCGCGTCCATCTCCCCCTTCTGCGTGTGGTGTTCTGCCAAACTCCCCACCCCAGATCACAAGAGTCTCTTCAAGCAAACCGCGGGATTTCAGGTCGGTGAGCAGTCCCCGGAGCGGCTTGTCCACCGCATCACAGCTAGCGGGAAGTGCGGTGCCCAGGTTGGCGTGATGATCCCAGTCGCCATGGTTGACTTCCACAAAGCGGACACCCGCTTCGACCATCCTTCTGGCGAGCAGGCACTTCCGGCCAAAATCGCTGGTCCGTTCCTCATCAATGCCGTACAGCCGCTGTGTGGCCGGGCTTTCCTGTTCCAGTTCCATCACTTCCGGCATCGCAGATTGCATGCGATAACCGAGTTCATAGGACTCAATCAGCCCTTCCACCTGCGGATCGAATTCTTCCCGGGCAAGTTTTGCACGGTTCAGGGACTGCAGCAGATCAAGTTCCTTTCTCTGGGCGGCAGGAGTCTGTCGCGGTTTGAGGTTGGAGACTTCAGCGCCGGAAATGGGGCGTTTGTCGGTTCCCAGGCGAGTCCCCTGGTGATGAGCGGGGAGGAACGCGCTGCCATAGTTCTGGGCACCTCCAAATCCGCTGGCGGGTGTAATCGTGACAAAGCCGGGCAGATTCCCGCTCAGAGAGCCAAGACCGTAGTGGGTCCATGCCCCCAGAGAAGGCCTCACAAACTGCGAACTCCCGGTATGCAGCTGCAGGTAGGCCTGGGGATGAGCGGGGATTTCTGTCTGCATGCCGCGCAGAATGCACAGGTCATCTGCGCAAGTGGCCAGCTGGGGAAAGAGTTCGGAAATCCACTGCCCGCTCTGACCATGCTGCTGAAACTTCCAGCGGGAGCCCAGCAGTTTGGTGCCGGGACGAGTCCCAGGTTGACCGCTGTCTGCATTCAGCTTCGGTTTGAAGTCAAAGGTATCAACATGAGAGGGGGCTCCTTTCATGCAGAGGAAAATAACACGTTTAGTGGAGATCTGCCGGGTTTCGGCCGCTGCCAGGGCGGAGAATCCAAGCCAGCCGAAACCCAGGGAAGCAGTCTGGAGCAGAGTTCTGCGATGCAACATTGATGTCTCCTCTACCGGGGTGGTGTCAATCTACAAACAGGAAGTCTGCACTGCTGAGAAGTGCCCGGCACAGAGAAGTCCAGGCCGGGAGGTCATTCCCGGTCAGGCTTCTGGCCGCTCGGGATTCCTCAGCGAATGGATCCCGACACCACGCCAGTTGACACGCCAGTTCAAAGCGGCTGTTGAAATCCGGTTCCTGCATAACCCGCCGCGCCATTGCCTGTGACTGCTGGTCGACAAATTCTCCATTGAGCAGATAGAGCGCCTGTGGGGGAACAATCGTGGTTTCACGGGCTCCCAGAACACTGCTGGGATCAGCAAAGTCGAACACCGCCAGGGCTTCGGGCTGAACATTCCGTGCGATTGGCAGATAAATACTCCTGAAGTTTCCCCTGACAGAGACGATCTCCTCCTCACGGATTGCCTGGAACCGTTCTCCGCCGAGCGGGCCATCACCGGCCCGGGCAATCGGAGAGCCGATCTCGGGAGTGAGCTGCAGTTGACCACTGGCCGCGAGGATGGAATCTCGGATTGTTTCCGCATCCAGCCGTCGGGCGTTGGCTCTCCACAAAAGTTTGTTATCCGGATCGAGAGCATAGCTGGCGGGATCATGTGTGGATCCCAACTGGTAAACTCGACTCAGTACAATTCGTCTGATCAGGCTTTTCACGCTCCAGCCATCGGCAACAAACTCAGACGCGAGGTGGTCGAGCAATGCAGCATTTGAAGGTGGGGTGCCGGACGTTCCAAAGTTATCCACACTCTCAACCAGTCCCCGACCAAACAGCCAGTGCCAGACGCGATTGACAATGACGCGCGAAGTCAGCGAGTTTTCCGGGGTGGCAATCCATTCTGCCAGTTGCAGTCGGCCGCTCGAACTGGCAGGAATCAGAATCTCATCCCCTCCGGAAAGAAATTCCGGAAGACCTCGCGGGACGCGGTCCGATTCGCTTTCAATACTGCCACGCAAAAACAGTGGGCAGTCGGCAATGATCTCGAAACCGCTGCTGGTCCGGCTGCCTGAATTCGGTCCGCCAACCCGCCGCCCGGATCGAGCGGATTGAGGCAAGGTGACCGGCTTATCTGAAACGGCCATCACCAGCGGCTTGGGGCTGCCATCGGAATTGAAAGCAGCCAGTTCGGATTTCAGCTGCTGGGCACGCGTCATCATCCGGACAATATCAAATCCACTCATCGCCATGGCGTCATTGCCGTCGCTCTCCTGGCGATTTCGCGGAGCCCGAGCACGCAGTGCGGCACTGAGACGATCTTCAACCTGATCGAGTTGCCGCTTCTTCTGAGCGTACTCATCGGAAGATATTATTCGTCCGATAGCCACCAATCCAGCAGTGCTGGGGATTTCCACAAGGTCCGAGGCATTTCTGGCCCGAACTCCACCAGGCGTTCCGTAGTGTGTTTCGGTGCTGAGGAAGATGCCCGCCAGTGCGGTGTAGTCGCGCTGTGTGATCGGATCAAACTCATGATCATGGCAGCGGGCACAGGAAATCGTCATCCCAAGAAATGCCTGCGAAACGGCGCCAATCTGCTCATCTGCCAGTTCGACGGCAAACTGCCGGGGATCCGTTTCATTGAGTCCTTTCGGCCCCACTGCCAGGAAACCTGTTGCGATCAGATTCATTGCCCGCTCTGCTTCATCGCTTGATTTCAACAGATCGCCCGCAATTTGCTCGAGGATAAACCGGTCGAACGGGACATCCTCATTGAAGGAGTGGATCACGTAGTCACGGTAACGCCACGCCTGCGGCATGGTCAGGTTCACATCTCGTCCAGTGGTTTCAGCATAGCGGGCCACGTCCAGCCAGTGCCGTCCCCAACGCTCTCCAAACTGAGGCCGGGACAGCAGATCATCCACGAGCCGCTCGAAGGCTTGTGGGTCCGTAGAGCTGAGAAACCGTTCCTGTTCTGCAGGAGTTGGAGGAAGCCCCGTCAGATCCAGATAGATTCTGCGCAAAAGAGATGACTTTTCGGCATCCGCGACGGGCTGCATCCCCTGCTGTTCCAGGGCAGCCAGAATGAAACGATCAAGATCCGTCTTTGGCCAGGACTGATTTTTCGTATCAGGAACGGGTGGCGAGCTGACGGGTTGATAGGCCCACCAGGCTTTGGCTGCTTCCGTGTCATAGACAGCGTTCTCCACGTTCCCCGCTCGCGGATCTGGAGCACCCATCTTGATCCACTGCTCAAACTTTGCCGCGATCGATGCCGGGAGTTTCTCACCACTTTCTGCAGGGGGCATGCTGAGTTCAGGATCGGATTGCCGGATCGCACGCAGGAGGAGACTCTCAGCAGGGTTTTCGGGAACAACCGCCGGACCGGTAATGCCCCCCTTGAGAAGACCTGATCGGGTATCAACCCGAAGTCCCCCGGAAGCAACGCCCGCCTCATCCGAATGGCATTCATAACAGTGCTTCACAAGCACTGGTCGGATTTGTTGCTCAAAGTAGGCAATCTGCTCTGCAGAGAAAGTTATGTCCGTGGTCTCAGGAATTACCACAGCGTTTGCCTGATGCATTGCGAGTAGCGGACTGGCTTGGGTTGTGGCTGCTGGTTCTGTATCCACTGGCAGCATTGACTCTCGGGTTACACTCAGCTGTTTTCCATCTGTTATTATCTCAGCGGTTTCGGTGTGACCAATAGAAGTCAGAACCCTGATAAACAGCACAATCGCCACCGCTCCTGTGGCAAGAATTTTCATCGTCTGGCGAATTGGGATCTGTATGGTTTTCATTCGCCATCTAACACAGGGAGCTGCTGCAGGTTTCGAAAAAAGTAAATGGCAATCAGGAAACACATGACAAAGCCCTCTCAGAATCCTTCTGACCAATCCACAGCATGGCGCAGGGGAACAGGAAAGCTGATCCATAGTACGGGCTGTGGATCGCTACCAACAAGCTGCAGACCTGATCCGCCTTCTGGATATTGCGGATAGTGGAGCAGGAGACCTGGTAACCCAGTCGTTTGAGTCGACCTTAAAACAGGGGATAACAATACCTGGTTTCTCCATGCAAATGCTTAATCAACTGACGCAAATATTCGATGGTATCAGAACATGCATTGTCTGGTTTATCCAGTTTAAAAGTGAGCTGGCCAGGGACAGACGCCCACTTCAGAAGCAGTTAATCTGGAATTCATTTCCGAAAACGATTGATTCCTAAGTGCCGTTTCTCAACTGAGCTTCCAGGCCACAAAGACGGCAGACACCCAATATCCACTAGCGTGATAACCAAAATATGGTTTATTGATTCGGGATGTAATCGCCGAATGTACAAGAGGTGTCGGTCGGAGAAACGTCTTCAAAATGAGCTACAGAAACTGCGGAAGAATTAAGGAATTACTGTTTAAACAAGCGAAAAAATGCTTCTAGATGCAACGTTTTTTGCAAAAGCTGACTTCGATGTAAGATACACTCCAGTTGAGATTATGACCGTTTAATAGTGTGCTACGGTTCGTCTTCGGAACTGAAAGTTAAAGGTTCGAGCCCGCTGGGTGTAACTTGGGCCGTTTTCCACCAGGAAAGCGGCTTTTTCTTTTTGGCGCTGCAAAAAGCGATGCCGTGGAATGGATGTGAAGGCGAGAACATTGTCTGAGGTCTATATCCCCTGAATCCTCCGTGAGGCTGGATTCTTGCCAGGAGGATTCAACTAGTTTGCCTGCTGATTACCTGTGGAATTAACTTCATCCCTCTCGTTGGATTGTTCTGGTGGGAAAACGGGAGCGTGGCATTTGCAGCAGGTCCCGCTTTTCAGGACTTGAGCCCCCCGTCTCCAAAGAGTCAATGAGGCCCCGCAGCATTCGCAGTTCACTCCAAATCTGTGATGGATCCACATAACGGGAATCAACGGCAGCAGCATGGACGGGAGCAGAAAGATGATACCGATGAGCATTCCAGCAATTGCACCGAATGTGCCATCATCGCCAATAGGTTTGACCGGATCCCGAAAGACCAGTAACCATTGCTTGATCTCGGAAAACCACAGATATCCAATACCACAGATCAGGAGCATGAGCGTAAAGGCTGCTGCTGTGTAAACAATTTCTGACCAGCGTTTCGTGAGTTTCAAAACAGATGTGAACTCGGAATGAGTCATGGTCTTTCTCGAAGTAGAACTCATCGTTAGATGCAGCATCCGTGGATTGGTCAGGTTGTTGCAAGTGATGTGGGATTAGAGCAGGACGATCTCACAACCAGCCCAGTGATCGTGTAACATTCAACCGGCCCTTCAGTCAGCAATTACCGGGCAGATGCAGGTTCAGTTGTTTGCCGAACTCAATCATGATAGACCACAACACACACCATCGCACGGAATTACCGCCCTGTCTGTTCAGTCAGGTCACTGTTCCCATGGATATGATCCAGGGAAGTTCTCGATCCTCGTGGCTCACAGCCAGATAGAGCTTTTGTTTGCCTGTGGACCAGATGAAGTAACGGATCACGCCATTCACTGGGATCTCGGGATGTTCTTTGCTCCCTCTCCCTGTCGGTGCCCCGTACTTCTTTGTGATGGCCTGTTCGTACTGCTCACAGTTTTTCAGAAAGGTCTCTTTCAATGTATCCTGCAACTGATCGTCATGAGCTTCCTCATCGTCCTGTAACTCTCTGCAGTCAAGTTCTTTAAACTGGGATGAAGTGCACTTGAGCAGCTGAGCTGCCTTCGACAGGATAGTTCTGGCAGACTTTGGCTTGACGACGATTGTCTGCGCCGATCGAAACTGTTTTTCATGGACGATTTGACAACTCCGCAGGGGAATGGCAGTCGTTCCAATATTGACAGACCCGTCCAGCGAAAGCGTACCGACTTCACGCTCCGTCTCCTGGCAGAAATCGATGAACATTTTACGGGAATTCCTTTTCCAGTTGACCCAGGTAAAAAGCAGCAGCCGCTGGCCGTCGGGAGTAACGAGCTGCCACACAAAATCGCCGGGTACATGACCGTCATCGAATCGCGGTTTCCAATGCCTTTGGCGAAACTCGCTGCAGAGATCCAAATTACACACATCGGATTTCCGGGCAACCACGAGCACGTTGGGAGTAATCTCGTTGGCGTGTGATGGCAGCGACCGCCTGGCGATCGTCCGCCGGCTGGGAATGATGTCGAGCCAGGTGGATGTCACTCGTTCCAGAATGTCGTCATGTGTGATCGTCACCTGTTGATCTCCTGAGTTTGGCTTTGCTGATCAATGGCCTGTGATGATCTTCCCTGAAACGGAGATAAGAATTCCTTATAACAGAACAGATCAATATTGAACTGTAAATCCAGCGTGTCAAATAACAGATGGCGATTCCGTTAGAAGCAGCATTCAGCGAAACGGTTCTAGTCCCTGTTCTGTTCTGGGGATTGCTGGGGCTTCCAGACTTCGACTGAGGTGCTTCCATCAGGCAGGGTCCAGGTCTGCTTCAATGTTTCTCCATCCAATGTGATGCGACACTTCCCGGAGCGGCCCACAATTCGGGGATCCGATGAGAACAGGTATTCCTCGATCATCACGTCTTCCTGAAGCGAGTATCGTCCGGAATGGGCCTGAAACAGTTGGCGATTCTTCCCCGCTGCATCCTGCTGAAATACGGCGAAGTGTGTTGGCGTGATGATTTTCAGCAACGAAACCTGAGAGCCGTCCGCAAGTATCTCCGTTCTTGACCAGGTCCCGGAAATGGTTTCCGGCGTGACGGGCTTATCCTCACCGAGGCGGTAGCAGATGTTTGAGGTGAAGAGGACCACCATCAGCAGCGGCGTTATCTGGATCATACCTGATGCATTTCCTCAAAGAGAAAAGATGGGATTACGAGAGCTGTTTTACCTGCGATGGAGAGTCCATGAATTCAATTCATACGATACCTGGGGACTCTGTTCACAACTTTGCTAACCCTCGGAATCATTTTCTGCCGGATGAGGGTTTCGTCTTCTTGATCCGTACTTCCGGAAAGAGTTGTTGCAGGACCACTTCATCCAATCCGAATTCACGGCGCCAGCCACATGCCGGTGGCAGCATTTCCTGATTTCGTTCGGTTCCGTACGCTCGATCTCTCCAGTTTGTCCAAACTTGCAGGTCACCTCTCTGTCGCGGATTGACTAACACTCCCAGAAAGCCAAGGGTTTCCACCAGGTAACTGCAGGTATATTTATTGCCGCCCACTGCGGGGGCAATCATTTTGGTGAGTTGATTTCCCGTCGTACCGGACGGGGCATCCACGATGATTCCAATCAGCTGGTCCAGCCGCTTCCTGTCTTCCTGATCGGGTTCAGGTGGATCGGATATCAGAAACCATTGAAGACACATGGCCGCTTCGAAAGGTTCGATAGACTCTTTATCGCTGCGTCCCGACAACCCGCACTCAGCGATCATGAGTGCATGATCAATCGGTTTCCATTCCTGTCTGGCCTCAACCCCGCAAACCCGGCAGGGTGGTGTGTACATATCCTTGTCGAAATCCGCCCGATGCAAAGGGAGATTTTTGCAGGCAGCATAAGCCTGCAGCGGTGCTCGCCACCGAATTTGGTCCGGGTTGAGTCCTGCCACAAACGTCCGGGCCAGAGCTGCCAGATCACATTTTACCACGACTTCGCGAATTCGCTTCACACATTCAGAGTGCGTGTAATCCTTTTGCGAATCCGTATCGACACCATACTGTTGAGCGATCTGACTGTCCTGCTCCCGGGTTTTGGGAAAGTCACCTGTCGAGAGTCGTTGAATGGCTTTGATTTCACTCGATTTTAATGTTGAGACGAGGTTCAGCAGCTTACAGAATTGTTTGAAGGCAGCAGTCTGCGACATGACTTTCCCCCTTTAGAAAAGACCTGGAAACAGGTTGCAGCGTAAGAGTTGGAACTCCGTTATCCCCGGCGGCCAGTTCGATTTCAGTCTGGCACCAGATTCGTGAAAACGGAATCCAGGCTTTTATTCACATAACCTTTTCAATGCCTGATGATTCATTAATGGTGCTTTGTGCCTATGCACAGAGAATCGCAAAGTGGTTCCCGGAGACGTTGTTCGCTTCACACTATACCATTCAGGTACCACTTCTGTAACGCATTGTAGGACAGATGGAATTCATGACTCTTCACAACTGTGGACCACTCACCGTGACGCATCAACTCAATTCATGGGAGAGAAAACTATCGCGTCTGGTAGTAGATGAGCCAAGCAAGGATATCATGAATCGACTTCCAGGTGTAGGGGGGTGTGTTAAAGGAAAGAGCCTGCTGACACTCATCAAATGAGAGCCGGCCTTTTGCATTGCATTCAATGACGAGCTCGTTGGCAGCATTGAATCTGGCAGAGAGAAACTCAAATGCCGTTTCACAATCCTGCTCCGTTGCATCCGGTACGCGTCGACTCAGTGCAAGCAGAGCGTTCTTGCGAGACTTATAAGCCCCCTGACCACGAAATCGAATGATGACATCAGCAGCAACATTGAAAAGGTCAAAGCGCGCAGGAAGTTCCATAGTCATCCAATATTTGGAATGTGTATTCAGTAATCATCCCGCTATCCTGCTCCGTCTCGAAGATTACATGGTCCGTTTGAGGACTGTTGCAGGTGAGAACTGTCGTGATAGTCATTTCCTCCTTACCTGATGCAACCGGAGACTGTTTCTGCATCGTTCAGTCCCAGAAACGACATATGAACTATGGCAAAATATCATGCTCGAACAAGCGTGAGCCTGATATTTAGTGTGCCGAAACAGTCTGTTCCAGTTCGTGTTCCTCCATTATTCGGCATGGTCTACCGACCGATTGTTGTGGATGTCTGGGTAATGTAAACGATGAGGCACAATACCAGGAGCAAAACCAGCCAGGTGAGAAAAGCAATGCGGCTTGATTTGCTGGCACGTTCTTTTTCCCACCACGTGCGCGGTCGAACTCCTTGAGCCAGAAAGGTGGCCACGCCAGCGAGGTTGACACAGACCACATTCGCGACAAGCAGCAGCATTGCCCCTACCGCCAGTCCTGATTGGCCAGAACCAAGCAGCATTCCAAATGTGACGAGCGGGGGCATCAGAGCAACGGCGACCATCACACCGATGACGGCACCCGTCAAACCACGAGTAAAAGCGAAGGTACCCGCAGACCCTGCCGCCAACGCGAGCACCAGGTCGCCAATGTTGAGTTGAGTGCGTGAGGCAATCGCGGGAATTGAAGCATCGATGGGCAAGCAGATACCTGTCACCAGAGAAATCAGAAAGGCAAGCGTAACTCCGATCACATTGGTTAACAGGGCATGGCGTAGTAATTTGAAGTCACCGAGAGTCGTCGCCAGCGACATGGCAACATTGGGCCCGAGTAATGGCGCAATCACCATTGCACCAATGATGACGGCAACGTCGTTTCGCAATAATCCGACGGCAGCGACCACCGTGGAGAGAGTGGTCATTGCCAGAAAGACGCGGTCGATTTCAATCGTTTCAGTGATATTGCCGTAAAGTTCCTCGCGGCTGACACGCCTGGATTCCTTGAGGGTGTCCGCAGGTTGATTTTCCGAATGTTCGGTGTCATCAGAATGCTGAGTTTCATCTTCTGGACGTGGTATTACTGCCTCGGGCGTGAACAGGACAACACGAAATCCCTCTGCTTTCGCGTAAGCCTGTTCGAACCGATCCATAACGGGCTCAGCTTCTTCTGCAGGTACAAGCAGGTGAATCACTACGCGGTCATTGAGAGTCGCATCCCGCCAGGTTCCGAGAACCTCGTGCCCTTCAAGAAGTTCGTCAATATTCGAGACCACGTCTTCCGGGATAAAGATTTGCAGGTAACGCAGTGCCATTTGACAATCAACATTCACTTAGAATCAGATAAAGAGTTTGGCTGGCAGAGAAAACTTCAGGCTGAATTGTTCGGGGTAAAGGACACGGGCCTCAGTGCCACACGACTGGAAATATTGTATTCGCCGCCTGGCATTCCCACGCTCGATTTATGCATGTTGAATTGAGCTTATTGCGTTGTCAGCCACTCCAACGACGCACGAATCATGACCATTCCATCAAGCGCGTACAAGAGTGAAATGGCAATCGACTTCGGTGCCCATACGGTCAGACGCGACCTGGAAAGGAAACCGTTACGGCTGATCCTTCCGCGTAGAGGACATTGTACGGGGTTTGCGTGGTCAGGAAGCCAAACTGTTTGCCATACGTTTCCGCAAAATCGACTGCGATCTCGAAATTGGTGACATCGCAGCATTTCCACTGGGGGTGGGTTACGTGGTATTCAAGAGTGGATTTGCGGCCTTGTGTGTAACCCCAGTAATGTTCTGTGATGAATTCACCAATGGAGCCGGGTGCCGGATAGGCCAGTTCCGATTCAACGTTGCCGGAAAACCGGTTCGAGCCCGAATTGCCCCACGAATACCAGTAGCTGGTTTCATCAATCCCGTGGCCCATCGGGAGAGCCACGTAGTTTTCACTGAAAAGCGTATTGGAAATCCAGGGGATGATCGGTTTCGGGACAATTTCCTTAACGAAGGTAA
>JAGQQT010000650.1 GCA_020426065.1 Planctomycetaceae bacterium
TTTGCCACTTCCAGTTACAATGGCGGGGGAGCCGTTCTGCTGCACCTCACGAAAGCAGACGATGGTGTGAAAGCAGAACCGGTTTACTGGCTCGAAAAGCGGGTCTTTAATAATCATCACGGGGGAGTCATCCTGCAGGATGGTTACCTGTACGGTGGTCACAACCAGAACCAGGGTTTCCCCACCTGTATCAAGTTCGACTCTGGCGAGATCGTCTGGGGTGGAGATGGTCAGCGTGGTGAAGGGAAAGGTTCCGCTGCCGTTCTTTACGTGGATGGTAAACTGATCTTCCGCTACCAGGATGGTGTTGTGGCTGTTCTGGAAGCCACTCCGGAAGGTTACAAAGTGGCCAATCAGTTCATGCCGGTTTACCAGGAAGACAAAAGCTGGGCACATCCCGTGATTGTTGATGGCAAACTGTACCTGCGTGAGCAGGACCGGTTGATGTGCTATAACCTGAAGTAATCCAGTCGATTCGGACAAGAGGATCGTGTTCATGAACACCCGGATGGCATCACTGCTGACAAAGCGCCCGCTCATCGCTCCCTCGATGTTGAAGTGCGATTTTGCCAATCTCCGGGCAGAAATCGAACGTCTCGAACAGGCAGCAGCCCCGCTACTGCACTGGGATGTGATGGACGGTCATTTTGTCCCGAATCTTTCTTATGGCCCCCCGGTTCTGGAACGATTGCGGGACTGTACCGAGTTGCCATTTGATGCTCACCTGATGATTTCGGACCCGGCGAAGTATCTCAAGGATTATGTCAACGCCGGGTGCGATGCGATCACGATTCATATCGAAGCGGTCCCGGAACCGGGCGAACTGTTGGAATCGATCCGGGCAGCTGGCTGCTCGCCCGGACTTTCTCTGAACCCGCACACTCCCTTTGAAGCCATCGAAGCCTACCTTCCCGCCTGTGACCTGGTGCTGGTAATGAGTGTTCAGCCTGGTTTTGGTGGCCAGAAATTCATGGGAGATGTTCTCGGTAAAGTCAGTCGCATCAAGGAGTTAATGCGGGAAGATCAGTTGCTGTCCATCGACGGCGGGATTGGTCTGGGAACAATTGGACAGTCTGCGCAGGCTGGGGCCGATACATTTGTCTGCGGAAGTTCCATCTTTGACCAGACCGATTATTCCGAGGCGATCGGCTCTCTTTTAGCTGAAATTCGCGGTGTAAGTTGCTAAGCTTTCTCGCCAGATTCATGCCGAAGTGATTTCATGAAGAAACCACGAAGGCGGCTGCTGTGAATCGAACGGGTTGTCATCCGACTGATGGTCGAGAGGTCATTGGTCAGATTCCCATGTTGAGAATCAGACCCGATCGATTCCCTGCACTACGAGGAGCCTTATGAGCCAAATCATTCTGGTTCGTCCCGGGCAAACCGATTTCGATTGTCAACACCGCGTTCAGGGTTCGCTCAACCTTCCGTTGAATGAATCCGGGCATCGGGAAGTGGAGCAACTGCTCGCTGCCCTGGTTGACCGTGATATCAGTCTGATCCTTTCTGGTCCGTGTGATCCTTCCTATGGGACTGCAGAAATCCTGGCCCAGAAACTGGATGTCCCGTTCAAATCCCTTGAGGGATTGCGCAATCTGGGACAGGGACTGTGGGAAGGACTGGAAGTGGATGAAGTCCGCAGGAAATTTCCCACGGTTTATCGTCGCTGGGAAGAGTCTCCGGCTGACGTCACAATTCCCAATGCCGAGCCTATCGAGAACGCGATTGAGCGGATGGAGAAGGTGCTCAAAAAATACATCAAGAAAAACCGGAATCTGTTGATTGTCGCCGGGGAGCCCATGGCAACTTTAATTGCCTGTTCGGTGGAAGGGCATGAACTGTGCCTGCCTGCCACCTGCCCTTCGACAAATCGATGTGAAATTCAGGTCCTCCAGCAACCGGCAGGCAAGGCAGTCTGAATCCAAACGAGTGAACCGGAGCAGCCCAATCATTCAAATCCGGTCTGAATTCCCTTTCCATTTCGCGTCAACCAGAGCATCATCCTCTTGCAAATCCTGACGGATCGTCCCAAATTAGTGGAATGAAAATCATGAAGTCCCAATCGGCCCCCGTTGAGGAATCAGTACCGGTGAGTGATGATGACGCCAGCGCCAACTCCCGCCCCGCCAAAAGGGGAGTGCCGGAAGGCTTGTGGCTGAAATGTCCCGGCTGTCGGGCCACCATTTTCCGTAAACAGGTTGATCGCCTGCTGGGAATCTGCCCGGAATGCGAATATCACTTTTATGTGCCGGCCAGAACCCGCATTGAACAACTGCTCGATATCGGCAGTTTTGAAGAATGGTTCGCCGAGATGCGCTCGGTAGACCCGCTGGGGTTTGTTGATTCCAAATCCTACAAAGTTCGCCTCACCGAAGAACAGAAAAAAACAGAACTGGTCGATGCTTGTGTCACCGGTCGGGGATATATGCGTGGTCGCTCGGTTGTGATTACCGTGACCGACTATG
>JAGQQT010000651.1 GCA_020426065.1 Planctomycetaceae bacterium
TGTCCCATCTCTGGCCGACCGTATGCTCCGCTCGTGCCGCGAAGTACTTCAGAGTCGTTTTTGCGCTCTCTATCTGCGAGATGGGAAACGGCCGCAGTTTGATCTCGTCTCTGCAGTGAATGCCGCTCAACTTCCTGTCCAGATTCAACTCGATGACGAAACCACGCTCCTGATTGAGAAGGCCGGATCCAGTCAGAGAATTGCCTGGGAAGGCCGCACCCAGATTCCCCGGCTGCAGCAACTGCATCGAGATTTGAATTCACAGTTCATCCATGCATTCGATGTGGATGGCAAGCTTTCAGGGCTGGTTGTTTTGGGAAGTAAGTCATCCAGTATGCCCTACACTGCAGAAGATACCACTTTCGTTACAGCAATTGGCCAGATGACTGGTGTCGCTTTGCAGTGTGTGCGAATTCAGCAGAACGTCTCCCGGCTGGACAATATGCTGCAGGAGAAAACACGCAAGATTGAAGCGCAGGAACGTCAGATTTCCATCCTCAAACAACAGCTGGCCAGCATTGCCCAGGAAGATGGCGAAGACTCCACTCCCGCGATCGAGCAGAAGCCAGCCTTCCAGCGAGGTCGGCTGATTGGTTCGAGCCCGGCGATTGTCAAAGTGCTCTCCTCAGCAGAAAAAGTTGCCCGCAGTGATACTTCCGTGCTGATTCGCGGAGAGAGCGGTACCGGAAAAGAACTGCTCGCCCAGGCGATTCACGCCAACAGCCAGCGGCGAAATGAAGCGATGGTCAGTGTGAACTGTGCTGCCCTGTCCCCTGCCCTGCTGGAAAGCGAACTGTTTGGTCATGTCAAAGGAGCGTTCACGGGAGCGTATCGTGATACCACAGGACGCTTCCAGATGGCGGATCGGGGAACACTGTTCCTGGACGAGATTGGGGATCTTCCGGCTGATGTGCAGGTGAAATTGCTGCGAGTACTGCAGGAAAGAAAATTTGAACCTGTCGGGGGCAGGGAATCGATTTCGGTTGATGTGCGTGTACTCGCCGCCACACACCAGGATCTGGAACAACGAATCCGGGATGGACTGTTTCGACAGGACCTTTATTACCGCCTGAACGTGATCACTCTCACCCTGCCGCCACTGCGGGAGCGGAAGGAAGACCTGCTCAACCTTTCGCTCTCCTTTCTGCGGGAAGCAGCAGAGAAGTCCCAGAAGAAGATTCGCGATATTGATGACCTCGCTCTGCAGGCGATTTCCAACTATCACTGGCCGGGGAACATTCGCGAACTGCAAAACGCCATTCATCGAGCAGTGGTGCTGGCTGACAGTGACATCGTGCTGTTCGAAAATCTTCCACTCGAAGTCCAGGGAGCCAGCCTGCAGAATCCGAAATCGATTTTCGATGCGGTCCACTCTTCTGGTCGGCCTGCATCCAGTCCATCTTCTAAAAAGAATGAACAGATCTCCCCGCTGGATCTGCAAGATGCGGACGAACAGTCACTCCTGTTGAGTGCACTGAACCGATGTCATGGCAACAAGGCGAAAGCCGCCCGGTTACTCGGCATTCCCCGCAGTACTTTCTACAGCAAGTTGAAAAAGTACGATCTGTCCTGATTCCAATGATCACCCCAGATTCCAGGACTGTTTCCGGGAGAAGACATTGAAAACACTCGCGTTCTCTTTGTTGTTACTGTTCACAACCTGCCAATCTGCGGATGCTCAAACATCTTTGAAGTATGTCCCTGCTCCGGCTGACAACCCTCTCAAAGGCCTGGTCCCTTACGCTCGCCCGCAGGCTGATCGTTTTCCCCACAGTATGGAGTTCAGTTATCTCCCGATGAGTGCTCTGATGATCGGGCCGAACCAGTTTGACTGGGCTCCACTCGAACAGATGCTCAACGACATCGCTTCTCGCCGGCATCAGACCGTTTTCCGAATCTGGCTGGAGTACCCGGGAAAAAAGGAAGGAATTCCTCCCTATCTGGAAAAAGCAGGCCTGAAGGTAACTGAATGGGTTAACACCAATACCGCTCCCTTTCCACCAGAAAAGGTTCGCACCCCGGATTATGAGAGTCCACTTCTGCGACAGGCCTTCCGGGAATTCATTGCTGCGATGGGAAAGAAATATGATGGTGACCCGCGGATAGGCTACATCACGGCCGGACTGCTGGGAACGTGGGGTGAGTGGCACACCTATCCCCGAGACGATCTTTGGGCCAGCAAACAGGTTCAGCAGGAAGTGCTGGATGCTTATGAAGCCGCTTTTCAGAAGACACCCGTTCTGCTCCGCTACCCGGCCGGAGAAAATGCGTGGGCACATGCAGCCAATCATAATCGCAAATTTGGCTATCACGATGACTCGTTTGCCTGGGCAACACTGGAAACGGGCAAGGAAGCAGACAACTGGTTCTACATGGCCTCGCTGAGATCAGCTGGTCCACAGGCGTTGGCTAAATGGAAGATCGCACCCATTGGCGGAGAAATTCGCCCCG
>JAGQQT010000652.1 GCA_020426065.1 Planctomycetaceae bacterium
TCTGCCCGGTCGACTCTCTGTGGGAGAACAACAACGGGTGGCGATTGCCCGGGCCCTGGCCAATCGTCCCAGTCTGCTGCTTGCCGATGAGCCAACCGCCAGCGTCGACCTGGCCAATCAGGAAAAAATCCTCAACCTGATTCGCGATATCTGCACCGAGCATACCGTTTCGCTGCTGCTCGTCACTCATGCTCAGGAGGTGGCCAGTCAGTTCGGACGGGTTGTCCGTCTCGATGAGATCAATCAGGCCTGCCAAACCACAGCCGCTCAGTAACCCACTCTCCATTTCATCATTGTTGCCTCCTGCGGGAAAGACCAGACATGAGTCTGATTTCAATTGCCATCAAAAGCATTCGCAAACGACTGCTCTCCTCAACCCTCACTTCTCTGAGTGTGGCATTGGGTGTGGCCTTGATGATTGCCGTCCTGCTGGCCAATGCGATGGTCTCTCGAACATTCGATCTGCAGCGGATTGGCTACGATCTGATTGTTGGCCCGAAAGGGAGTGAACTGGATCTGGTTCTCAACACGGTTTATCGGGTTGCCCCGCCGATCGAAAATCTTCCCTGGCGTTATTACGAAGAACTCAAGGAAAACAAAAACATTGGAGTGGCTGTGCCCATTGCCCTGGGAGATGCCACGGAAGAGGGACAGTTCCCAATTCTCGGCACGACCGTCGAATATTTCAGCGTGGACTATGTGGAAGGCAAAAAGTTTAAGGTCAAAGGAGACTTTCCCCGTCGTCAGTGGGATGCCGTGATTGGCTCTCAGGTGGCGCGCGAAAATAACTGGGATGTCGGAACGGAATTCCGGATGGTGCATGCCGGGCAGGATGATCACGTTCATGATGAACGCTTTACGATCGTTGGCATTCTGGCACCGACTGCCACACCGAATGACAGAACGGTTTTCGTCAATCTGGAAGGCTTTTTCGCCATCAGTGGCCATGAAAAACCGATTCAGGAAGCAATCGACCGGGAAATGGAATTCTTCGGCCAAACCGAAGAGCAGGTCCGTGCCTATCATGCTGCTGACCTGGCGGAACTGGCCGCTCATGGAGATCATGACCATTCTCATGATCACGGCGACCATGATCATCACCACCACGCTCACGCAACGCCCGATCTGCAGAAAGAAGTGACGGCCGTTCTGATTCGGATGAAAGAAGATCCCCGCAACCAGACAATTGCCCTGTCCCGGGCGATCGAGTTTTCTGCAAAATTGAGAGAAGGCTTCAAGGCTCAGGCAGTGAATCCCATTCGTCCCATGCAGCGGCTGATGAATAATCTGGTGGGCAATATCCGCTCGATCCTACTCGGTTTGACTGCGTTCATTATTGTCGTTTCCGGAATCGGAATCTTTGTCAGCATTTACAACTCGATGGCCGACCGGAAAAAAGAAATCGCCATCATGCGTGCCCTGGGAGCAGACCGCATGGCAGTCTTCTCCATCATCCTGCTGGAAGCGATTCTGCTCTGTCTGCTGGGTGGACTGCTGGGCATTGTGCTGGGGCATGGCCTTGTGATGATTGCCAGCCCCGTCGTCGGCTCAGCCACCGGCCTGGTCATCGATCCGTTCCTGTTCGACCCGCTCGAACTGATCCTCATCCCGGTGATGATCCTGCTGGCAATCTGCGTCGGCTTCATGACCGCCTACCGCACCGACGTTGCCGATAATCTCGCTTCTTGAGGGGGGAAAGAATGCAAAAAACCGCTGGAATCTCGTGTATTCCAGCGGTTTTCGTTTGTAGTTCAGTGGGCAATACAGGACTCGAACCTGTGACCTCTACCGTGTGAAGGTAGCGCGCTAGCCAGCTGTGCCAATTGCCCGTTTGTCTTTTGACACGTGTAATGTACGGTGAGTTCGCCCGAGCGTCAATCAAATAGGAAACCCTGTTTTTGCCGCCTTTCCGGACCCTATTTTTTACGGGCCGGGGGGACTCCGAGGGATTTTCCTCCATCAATGGCGATTGCGGTTCCGGTCACCATCAGGGCGGCATCGGACAGCAGATATTCAATGGAGGCGGCCACTTCCCCAGGCTCAATCATCCGTCCGCAGGCCGCTGCGATCGGAGCGGCGTTGATGAAGACCTGCTCGGCAGCGGCCCGATCCTCCGCCTGATCCAGGTCTGCATTCACCATTCCGGTCTCGGAAACCGGTCCGGGGCAGACACAGTTCACGCGGATTCTGTCGGGCGATAAACAGAGCGCCAGCGATTTGGTCAAACCGACCAGACTCAGTTTGCTGATCGAATAGACCGGATCATGTGCCCGGGGGAGCAGGCCGGCATTGCTGGCCACATTGACCACGGCTCCGCCGCCCCGCTGTCTTAAGT
Organism: Planctomycetaceae bacterium; assembly: GCA_020426065.1. Classification (GTDB taxonomy): domain Bacteria; phylum Planctomycetota; class Planctomycetia; order Planctomycetales; family Planctomycetaceae; genus Rubinisphaera. The sequence goes on from JAGQQT010000652.1 coordinate 2,336, forward strand.
AGGGGATGACGAATTGTGTCCCAAAGAAGGCGGCTTTGACATTTGTGTCCAGGCAGCGGTCCCAGTCTTCCTCGCCCACATCTTCCACCCGGGCAACCATGGGGACACC
>JAGQQT010000653.1 GCA_020426065.1 Planctomycetaceae bacterium
TGCCGATCCATCACAGACATTTCAATCCTGATCGGGACCTCAAAGCCCAGGGGAGGTAGTTTTCCTTCGCGTAACGGTTTGGAGGCATCCGCCAGCCGCAGCGTGCTGATCTGGTTTTCGAAATCAAGTTCGCAGACAAACGGAAACCAGCCATCGTTCATTTCCAGCTGCAGCATCATCCCGCTGGCCGTCGACTCGACTTCCAGTTGCACCATCAGATCGCGAACTGGATGGGGGAGTTCGATGGTTGGAACGTTGTAAGCGGTTTGATCGAGCAATGTCTGGTGATGGGAATTTTCAAAGAGCGTTTCCAGGGCGACGCGGAATTTGGAATCGATCGTCAGTTCCGATAACCGGTTGACCACTTCGGCTGGTAATGCCCCGCGGCAGGACATTACTTTTTTCAGGGTATCATAACGGAGAATGGTTTCTTCCGTGGGAAGTGGTAGATCCGTCGGCCAGTTTTCCAGCGTGACCTCCGAGCGGGCCGCTCCTCCTTTGCGAACCCAGGGCTGGAAGTTCAGCCAGTGAATCGTCTGGCCGGTTGGATTCTCGCAGCGAAACCCGGATTCAACCTGCTGCCAGCCTTCATTGGAAGCGGAAGTTTCCGACTGCCAGGGAGTACGGTAATTGTCGTCCTGAAACTGCGGGTGAAACCGCGAGTCGTGGACCGGAATCCGCATCTGCTGCTGACAGGCCAGACCTTTGCGTTGAATCTGGCCATTCACGTAAATATCTCCCTCCTTGAAGCTGATCGTCTCGCCCGGGAGCCCGATGAGGCGTTTCAAATAAACTTCGGTGGGATGCTGCGGGTTGCGAAACACGACCGATTCAAAACGCTGCGGCTCATGCCACTGAAACGCATTTTTGTTGACCAGAATCTGATCCCCTTCCACTCGGGGAACATCCTGCAGCCGAATATGATCGTAATGGCAGTTGGGGCACTCCAGGACGAGGCCATCCGAACTTCCCTTCCGCAGGGAAGCGTCGGCCTTCTCAGTCGCCGTAAAGGCAAATACATACTGGCAGTCCGGGCAGGCCACCTGGTAGTGATATCCCCTGATGCGGGGGGCCATTGAGCCGGTGGAAATCAGAAAACTTTCCGCAACAAACAGGCGTACAAACGCCACCGCGACTGCCAGAATCACAAGGGCCTCTACGAAGAGGCGGCCCTGGGTTCTGTGAGCTGCTGGCGTCTGTTCCTGCTCCCTGGCAGGTTGCCGCGTTGTGGAACGGAATCGGTTCATCATACCGCAAAAGTGTGCAATCTCGCTGGAAAAGGCCACTGTCAAACAGACTCATCCTATCCGGAACCCGGTTTTGCGAGAAGATGAATTGAACGCATAAGTCGAGCTGCATGTACCCTGATTCAGATTCTGTCAAACAGTTCAGACTCGCGATCCGGGCTGGCGCCGTTACAATGAAACGGAGCGCATATTTCAGCTGTTAAGGAGTAAATAGACTTGCTGGGTGAAGCCATCAGTTATGCCGCACGGGCCCATGCTGGCCAGTTGCGAAAAGACAAAATGACTCCTTACATCGCCCATCCGGTCCGGGTGATGACCATTATCTGCCGGACTTTTGGCGTCGATGACGAGGCCGTTCTGGCCGCAGCCGTCATGCACGATGTGATCGAGGATACGACCCGCGATTACGACAGTGTCAGCAGACTGTTCGGAAACGAAGTTGCCGATCTGGTCGCGGCCATGTCCAAAGATCCACGGATGCCGGAAAAGCCGCGTGAAGAGGCTTATCACGATCAGATTGCCAATGCTCACTGGAAAGCCCGGCTGATCAAACTGGCCGATTGCTACGACAACATTCTGGATGCGCTTGACGAAAACATGTGCAGCCGCGCCTGTGAGAAAGCCCGCTGGGCCCTTTCGCTCGTCAAAGATGGCGACCCCGAACCAGTGCAGGCAGCCGCCCGCATGCTCAACGAGGTGATTGAAGAACGTCACCCCTCACCAGTCTGATACTGGATTGATTCTGGCAGTGCCGGTTTTCACTATAACTCACTCTCGATACTCGCTGTATCAGGGAATGCTGATTCCCGCCCGCTCCTCATAAACGGTGGAGCCGCTGCAATCGTCAAATCAGATTCCACTCTTTCGGATTTGATCTGAAATATCCGGGAATTCCTCAATTTCCCGTCAGCATGACCTACGGTTGGAATGCTGGATTCTCTGGATTGTGTGTGGCGGCTGGTGCTGCCATGACCAGTTCCGACCTAACCAACTGACGGTTCTGCCCTGGCTCTCTCATGAAACGAATTTCCCATCACAATCTGGATTCCTGCAAACGGACTCGTGCTGCACGATACGGTTGGGATTCCCGTCGTGGAACGGCCACGGTGGAATTTGCGATCTGTCTGCCGGTGCTGATAATCATCGTCTTTGGTGCAATTGAAACCGCCGAGTTCATTCATCTTAGACAGGATCTG
>JAGQQT010000654.1 GCA_020426065.1 Planctomycetaceae bacterium
TCCATTGATGCAGGTCACTGCCGCAAATCCCCACATTGGCCACTTCAATCAGGACATCATCCGGTCCAATTTCCGGCTGCTCCAGTTCCCGAATTTCGACAGAGCCCTTTTCCGGGGCGTAATTGACAACAGCGGCTGATTTCATGTCAGGGATCTACTTAAGAGGTGGTTGAAAAGGGTGACGTGTATTCTGTACTACGCATCTGTAAAGGGGCCGGAACCTCGGGCGGTGAGGATCTGGCGAACATCTTCGCCCCGGATTTCCTGGGGAGAGTGACCTGTGCTGACCGCTAACGCTGCTGCTTCCCCGGCCGCTTCACCCATGGCCATTGCCGTTGCAGTCACTCGGGTTGAGGCGTGGGCACCTCGGGTGGCGGAATGACAGCGTCCCGCAACCAGCAGGTTTTCCACATCGCGTGGCACCAGGGACCGATAAGGAATGTCGTAGGGTTCGGGCTGAACTTTCGTGGGGTTGAAATCGTTCGCACTGCCGATTGTCGTCTTGTTGGGATGCAGATCCAGATACCAGCAACCCGTGGCAATCGCATCATCAAACCGACGGGACTGCATCAGATCATCTTCGTTGAGGATGTACTGACCTTTCAGCCGACGCGATTCTCTCACACCAATCCAGGGATAGGCTTCAATGAAGTAGGATTCGGCAAAGGCCGGGACATCCCGCTTCCAGGCCTGGAACATGGCCCAGGCATCGGATCGGCCCTGCATTTCCGCCCGCGTGAGATCAGCCGCATCGGTCGGATTGGCCGGCACACGGACCCCGTGAATGTAAACTTCCGTTTTGTGATAGAGGTACATCACTCCCGGGCCGTAATAGTGAGGCAGTTCGCCCCGCTCCTGGGCACTGGCCAGGGCTGCCCGGCAGTCGCGGGAAAGATTGGGAGACCCCTGCACATTTCCAATCCGGAAATGCAGAGTGAGTGGTTGAACTTCTGCGTTCTGCTCAAAGTCCGCTCCGGCCCAGGCGGCGACATCCGCATCGCCGGTACAATCGACAACCACTTTCGGCGCGACATCCACCAGGCCATCCTTGTTGGCAATCTGGACACTCTGAATTCGCTTGCCACTGGCATCTGTTTCCACACCACAGGCTACGGAGTTGAAGAGCACTTTCAGATTGTCCGATTGTTCCTGCAGCAGTTGATCGAGCAGCAGCTTGAAGGCAAAGCTGTTTTCGATGGTCGGATTATGTTTGCCGGTATGAGTGGCATCCGGTGCACACACTCCCGACCTGGACAAGAGTTCGAGTGGAATTCCGCGAATGACAATCCGCTTGCTTTTGATCTCCGCGATGCCATCAAAATAGGGCAGCCCGACACAGGTAATAATTCCCCCGGCAAACGGTGCTTTCTCGATTAGCAGAACCTGTTTCCCCGCACGAGCGGCCGCCAGTGCCGCTGCTGATCCTGCGCAGCCACCACCGCAAATCAGCACATCAGTTTTGATGGTTTGACGGCTTGTCTTTTTTGGAGCGGTGGACGCATAGGTTGAAGTACCGGCAGTGGAGGCAATCACCGCTCCTGCAGTGGCAGTCCGGACAAACTCACGGCGCGTGGTTCCCGTGTGATTCGAATTCTCGTTTGTCATGCCACTTCCTGATTGTGAACGGCATCGCAAATCAGTTTGAGAGATTCTTCCAGATTTCCATCCGCCGTTTTGAAGGCATCTGCATCAATCGTCAACGGCGCCCCCAGCACCACCAGCGGTGCTCCATATTTCGGGCAGGCAATCGCCTGCTCCAGTGAGAGTCCACCCACGGCCTGAACCGGAATTGAAACCGCAGCGACCACTTCCCGCAACTGATCGAGCGGGCTGGGCATCCGATGTCCGGCAGCGGCAATCCCACGGCGCTCATCGTAACCAATGTGATGAATGACGTAATCGCACCCCAGATCTTCCAGCTCCTTCGCTCCCTGAATCATGTCGGGGCAGGCAAGGTTGTCGCCCATCACCTTCGCACCGAAATCCGCTCCCGCTTTGACAACGCACTTGATGGTTTCCGGATGGGCCCGTGCCATCACCACCACGTGAGTCGCACCCGCTTTGGCCATCATTTCTGCTTCGAGATAACCACCGTCCATCGTTTTCAGGTCGGCCACAATTGGCGTTTGCGGAAAGGCTTCTCGGAGCGCTTTCACACCGTGGAGGCCTTCAGCCAGCAGGAGAGGTGTTCCGGCTTCGAGCCAGTCTACTCCGGCACGGAGCGCCAGTTCGGCTGTTGCGAGAGCTTCTTCGAGATTCGTCAGGTCGAGCGAAATTTGAACGATCGGTTTCATGGCGGGCTTTCGGCAGGTGCGGTGAATGGAAAATACATCTTAAATCGCCGTCATCCTGACTGCAATCACGCCCTCAACTCACATTTCCACGCCCTCAACTCACATTTCAGAGGCCTCAAACCCCCTGAATTTCTGGAAACGGTCTCCAG
>JAGQQT010000655.1 GCA_020426065.1 Planctomycetaceae bacterium
AATCAGAGCCAGATTTTGAAAAAGCCTCTCGTAACTTCGTCACACCGGTAGGCTCCGCCAACCGGTGCTACCCTGCTCAACCCCTGCCACCCGTCGCTAGAAGATCACACAGAATCGCATCTTCTCGTGAGCCAAATTCTGCGAGTTCTTCGTTGCATGAATGAGCGTTCCAAACGTGTGCAATACAAGAAATTGCATCATCAACCGTAAATGGTTTGTCATCAAGCAATCTATAAACTGCCGCCGCGACTTCGTTGAGACTTTCAAAGTATTCGCCCATCGCTTCCTCAACTTCGGCACGAACTGAAGTCAACTCAGTCCGAATCATCTCGGGATCACAACTGGCGAGTTCAAGATAGATGAAGGCATTCTCGAGTTGATTGAACCAGTAATACCTCTGATAGAGTTGGCAATAAGCAAACACAAGTTGTCTGTAGAAGGCATCTGTGAATCTTTCGCTGCCAAGTAGAAGCTTCCTTTCGAATTCAGTGCCAGTGATCAGGTTAGTCATGGGCTGTTTTTCGAAGAACTGGTAAAGAGGTACCAAAACATCAACGTAGACTCTAAGGTCGTCAGCCTGACTTGCGGCCATGGAATCACCACACTGTACAATTACACGGTAACTCATTCGCATGTCAAACAGATTCGTGTGATAGAGAATGTCTCCGCTGAACTCGCACGAATCCTGCGATTCAGCCGCTTCGCTCCAATTATAGGTATTCAAACGTCTAGAGAAGTGGTCTTGATCTGGTCGGAAGTTCGCCTCTAAACTGGCTCTCGGATAGCTTTTTGAATTCTTACCGGACCAGGCAGGATGTCGGAACCCCGGATCGTTGAATTATTACGTGATATCAAGCCCCGCCGGATTGTCATTATCAAGCCGAGTGCCCTGGGGGATGTCGTTCAAACATTGCCGCTCCTGCCGGTCCTGAAGAGAAAATATCCGGAAGCCCACATTGACTGGGTCATCCGGAGTGAACTGGCCGATCTGCTCGAAAATCATCCGGATCTGGAACGTCTGCTGATTTATCATCGCAAGGGAAATCTGTCCTCTGCCACCCAGTTACTGAGAGCGTTGTGGAATGGCCGTTATGACCTCGCGCTGGATCTGCAGGGATTACTCCGGACCGGCGTAATGACGGCTGCCACCAGGGCAACGCTCCGGGTGGGGATGGAAACGTCTCGGGAGTATGCTCATCTGGCCTGTCATGGTCTGCTCCCCGGAACCTCAAAACAGGTTCCCGCTCACGCCCGCTACTGGCAGATTGCCCGTCTGCTGGGTGAGGAGTCTGAGCCGCAACCCGTCCAGCTGGGAGTTGGTGAGCAGGATCGGAAGCGGGTCGATGAGATCCTGGCTGAGATCCCCGGACCATTTCTGGCAATCCATCCCGGAGCAATGTGGGTTACCAAACGCTGGCCGATTTCCTCCTTTGCAGAGGTTGGCAAACGGGCGTGCCAGCAGTATGGACTGCACCTGGTGGTTGTGGGAACTCAGGGAGAAAAAGGAGCGGCGGAACAGCTTTGCCAGCAGGTCCGGCAGGCCTGCCCGGAGCGGATCGTGAGAAATCTGGCCGGAGAAACTTCACTGAAGCAACTGGCCGTGGTGCTGGATCGGGCCCGGATTGTCCTCTCGAATGATTCCGGGCCGATGCACATGGCTGCCATGATGGGAACGCCCGTCGTTGGAATCTTCACCTGCACTTCCGCCCAACGTTCCGGACCGGGAGGCAAGCAGCATCAACTGGTCCAGGCCAAGGTGCCTTGTGCGGCCAGCTATCGCAAGCAATGCCCGTTTAGCGGCTCTGGACACATGCAATGCCTGTCAGCCGTTTCGGTGTTCCAGGTCTGGTCAGCCTTCCAGAGAGCAATTGAAGCCAGCGACAAACGCGAACAGGTTGCGTGAGGATCCCTGGTTCCTGCTGGCTGGAAATGAATGCGGCTTTTCTCAGGATGCCGAGACCGGGATGGATTCGTCTTTTTCGATCCGCAGTTTAATCAGCTTGCGCTTGTCAGCCTCCAGGATGGTGAGCCTGAGGTTCTGCCAGGTGAGCGATTCTCCCTGAACGGGAATTTTTCCCAGCTGGGTGAAGACAAAACCGCCAATGGTTTCGTAATCCTCATCTTCAGGGAGAGCAAACGCGAATTTTTCATTCAGATCATCAATGTGCACCCGGGCATCAACATCGACTGTGCCGGGGCTGATCTGGAGGATCTCCTCTTCCTGTTCTTTGTCGTATTCATCTTCGATATCCCCCACAATTTCTTCAAGGATATCTTCCATGGTCACCAGCCCCACCACGCCTCCGTATTCATCGAGCACAATGGCCATGTGCACGTGCTCGATTCGCATCCTTTCGAGCAGAGCTTCAATTCCGGTCGATTCCGGAACATAGAGGGGCTCCCGCAGGATATTGACGATCGAGACTTCCCCTTCGGTGTT
>JAGQQT010000656.1 GCA_020426065.1 Planctomycetaceae bacterium
CAGCTGTCGTCCAGCACAAAAACAGGCTCACTGTCAGGCAGAGTTTCAGGCAGCGGGATGGGATGATCAGCATCAGAAATGTTACTCGGTCGAGACAAAAGGCCCCTGCATCTGCTCCAGTGCTTTTTGGAGTTCGGCAAAATTCTCAGCCGCTACAGGAGAAAGTGTAGCTGAATCGAGCGGGGTGGTTTCGAGAGGATCCGTTTTCAAATCAAAAAACCGACCATCATCATACAGCCGGAAATTTCGGGAACGGGCACAACGCTTGCCTCTTAGCTCCGTAAATATCCAGGGGCGTTCCTGCAATGTTTCGGGATCACCTCCCAGCAGCGGGGCAAAACTGATTCCATCGCGAGGATGGGGATCCGGCGGCAGGCCAGCCACTTCGGCCAGAGTCGGCAGCAGGTCGGTCAGATCGACCATACGCTGGGAAACCTGTCCGGACTCGATCGTCCCGGGCCAGTTGGCAATCCAGGGAACGCGAGTACCGGTATCATCAAACTTCCCTTTCCCGCCCGGCACTACCTTTCCGTTCTGGACAGAAACCACTTTGGTTTTGGTCATTTTGCCAGCCTCGTTCACGGTGAAGTAACTCTGAGCGGCGGTGCCGTTATCGGTCGTGAAAATGATGAGTGTTTCTTCGCGGATCTGCATGCGATTGAGAGCGGCGACCAGTCGCCCCACCATGTCATCCATGGCCGAAACCATTTCCGCGTAAGTCATCCAGCGTCCATCCCGGAAGAACGCGACCAGCTCCCCTTTGAGATCGTCCGTGACATCGTGGCACAGGGCCATCGGGTAATAGGCAAAGAAAGGTTTTCCCGCTGAGTGCTGTCGCTCCATGAAATCGATCAGAAATTCGACATACAGATCCGGCCCGAATTTGCCCGTGGTATCATCCCGCAGCGTTCCGTTCTGGTAGAGCAGGGGCTCGTGATAACGCCCTCCTTCGTGCCAGCCGAACAGCAGGAATTCCTCGAATCCCAGCCGATGAGCATGGGTCAGATCATTTTTCATCATGCAGAGTTGCCATTTCCCCGCCACAGCGGTGGCGTAGCCTCCCTGACGGAGCCGATGTGCGATCGTGTGTTCCTCGGCCACTTCCGGAAAATCGCCCCATCGGGACCCGTCCGGTCCAAAGCGGAATGGATAGCAGCCCGTGGTCAGGCAGATCCGTGAAGGATGGCAGACCGGCATGGCAAAGCCGTGGGTGAATTTCAGACCTTCTTTTGCCAGGCGGTCGATATGTGGTGTGGGATAGCTCTGGCCACCGTAACAGCCAATTGCATCTGATCCGACATCATCTGCCATGATCAGCAGAATATTGGGCTGTTTTTCGGCGGCAGACAGAGGCCGGACCCCTGCGGCAGAACAGACTGCCAGCAAGACCAGGGACAGAAAAAATCGGCTGGACATGGAGCACTCCCGGAGGTTTTGACATCGTGAGATCCAGATCCGGTTGAGTATAGCCAAAATTTGATGGGTCTGGCAGTTATGCGGGGAGAGGCCGAACTAGGGGAGCTGAATTCGGCTGGAACCGCTAAGATCGCTGGAGATTTCCGAAATTTCTTTTCAGAATCGGAAAATTCCATGGCCCCCGCTCCGGTTCCCTCCCGCTGAGCAGGTCGCAGGATTCTTGTTTCGTTTCGCCTCCGTTGTTGGAAACCGTTCTTTTATGTCACAGTCCGCTCCACAACGCGACTGGCTCGAACAGCTTCTGCAACGCTATCTGCTGCCGGGGCTTGCAGTTATGTATTTGCTGGCAGCTTTTCTGCCGCAATTGGGCGTCTGGCTCCGCTCCACTCCCGTCTGGGGAACCGAAACCCTCGGACTGGGCAAAGTGACGATGGTCAACCTGCTGCTCGCTGGACTTCTGTTCAACACTGGATTGTCAGTGCCATTGAAAGAACTGTTCTGTCTGACCCGGCACCCGAAACTGGTCTCGCTGGCGCTGGCAATCCGGGTGACTTCCTGCGGGCTGATCATCCTGATGGCCCTGCTGCTCGGCTGGTTTCTGCACGGGAATGTCTGGAACGAACTCCAGCTGGGGCTGATTCTGGTTGCGGTGATGCCGGTTGCCAATTCTTCTGCTGGCTGGTCGCATCATTCCGATGCCAATGTCGGGCTGAGCATGTGGCTGATTCTGATTAGTGTGCTGCTCAGTCCGCTGCTGGTTCCCGGACTCCTTGAAATCAGTGCCCCGCTCACCGCTGCCGGTTTCCGGGCAGGCTATTCCCAGTTGGCGCGCGGTTATGCCGGCTCATTCGTGATGACCTGGGTCATTATTCCCGCCGTACTGGGGGTGATCTTCCGCAGCCTGTTTCTGAAGAACAGCTATCCTCAATGGAAAAGCCGCATCAAACTTCTGACCAGTCTGTTTCTGCTGTTATTGAATTATGCCAACGGGGCCGTTTCCCTGCCGGGGCTG
>JAGQQT010000657.1 GCA_020426065.1 Planctomycetaceae bacterium
ACTTTGACGGACTGCGAATGCTCTCCGGTGTCGGGATGAATATCTTCCACGTCAACGATTACCCGGCCGAACCACCACGCGAACAGACCCGCGATTCCGACCGCGTTTATCCGGGAGACGGCATCGCTCCGCTCAACCTCGTCTTCCAGTCCCTCCGCGATGTCGGCTTCCAGGGAGCCCTCTCGCTCGAACTGTTCAACGAAACCTACTACCAGCAGCCCACCCAGACCGTCATCAAAACCGGCCTGCAAAAAATGAAAGACTCCGTCGCCACCGCCCTCGCCTGAAATAACCAGCAAGAACGAATGCAGCAGGGGTGGCTGGGGTCGAATGAAATGAGCCCCCAGTTGAGATGAGCGGCGAAGCAACATCGTGTGACCCACCTGAATAGACTACCGATCAAGTCTTAACCACGAAGGACACGAAGAGCACGAAGAAATCAGAGGACAAGTCGCTTTATGCCTTCGTGCTCTTCGTGGTAATACTTCCTCAATAGTAAGTCGAGCGGGTGGGCATCACTTCGATTTCTCCACCCGACGGGACTGGTTAATATGATAGTTTGCTTTGCTCTTCCCAAGCCACCGTTTAGCCGGAGACTGGTGTCAGCAGGTTTGCATCACGGCTTAAGAGCCATTTTCCGTCAGAAGATCGCCTCAAAACGGACAGGGTGTATCCTGAGAGTTGCATCGAGGGGTTGCCATTCCTGGGAGTGACTGTGATATCGAGCTTTGCCCGCGCATACGCCACATCACCAGCCACAACAATCTCTTCGTATTGACCCTCACATTGCATGCTGACCTGCTGAGCCATTGCTCGAAATGATTCGAGAAATTCAGACTTCCCAAAGGGCGGTCTCCCGGGAGTCAGGAACACTACATCCTCTGTCATCAGATCGCAGATCGTATCGATCTCTCCAGCCATGGTGGCTTGAAACCAGGATTGCTGCAGGTCACGAATTACAGATTCATCACTCATGTGCTGGCTTCTCAGCTTCAGTCATTTGCCCTGCCTGCTTTGAAAGCTGGCGGGCCGTTGGATTAGGACACGCTTCGCAGATTCTGATCCGTTCTGAAAAGATGAACCAGTCCTGCTATTCGCTCAATCAGATTTTATATCTCCGGTTTCGGTTGTGTGTCTGGGGTCGAATGAAATGAGCCCCCAGAATTGGATCCTCTGGGGGTTCGCTTTGCTCATCCCCAGCCACACTGACATTGATTGTATAAATCCGGTTTTGAAAATAAACTCTGCCTGTGCTGCTGAGAACAACAGAAACTCTACCAGCAGGCAATGCCTGCACTACCTGACTGCAACAGATATGAAAATCACCGTCGAAACTCTCGTTCACGCTCCTTTGGCTGAAGTCTGGCGAGCCTACAATTCACCCGAAGACATCATGCAGTGGAATGCCGCTTCCGAGGACTGGCATACAACCGCTGCCTCAGTCGATTTGCGGGTTGGTGGCCAGTTCTCTTCACGAATGGAAGCCAAAGATGGCAGCTTCGGCTTTGATTTCGCCGGGACTTATACCAACATCGAAGATCAGAAACTGATCGAGTATGCCTTCGGCGACCGCTCCGCCCGAGTTGAGTTCAACCAGACTCCGGACGGCGTCCAGGTTCGCGTCGAGTTTGATGCTGAAGAAACCCACTCGATCGAACAGCAACGCGAAGGCTGGCAAGCCATCCTCAACAACTTCACCCGCCACGTCGAAAACCAGCATTAAACAACACAGATGGAACACCGCAGGGTGGGTGAAACGGACTGAAACTCACCATAAAGAGGCATGCCAGGAAACGAACTGGTGGGTTGCGCGTTGCTGCCTCACCCTGCATGCTGCCAGGCTATATTCAGAGTGCACTACTGTTGACCTCCATTGTAATTAGCTCGCACAGGACACAGGGAGTTGACGCTCCCCGCTTGCGTTGTACTTTCTCAGGCGAATTGTTTTTTGCGGGTGTCGAGGGTGTGGTCGATTTCTTTGAGGTGCTGGTTTGCTTTCCGCTCATCGGTTTCCTGGCCGTGCCAGCGTTTGTTTTTGAGAGCGTCCATGAAGAAGGCGGGCGGGTTGTGGAGTTTGGTTTTCAAATCTGGATCCGTCGTGTGCCGATGGACGTACTCCCAGAGCGTGTGGTAGCGGAGTCGATCCCCCTCCACACACCACCCTTTCCGGACCGCTTCTCGAAACCGCACCTCGGCAAAGAACGGCTTCGAAAACTCATGCACCGAAATCAGATTCCCGACATGCTTCTTCGGAGGCTCGCCTTTGGACGGGTTCACCCGGGTTGACCAGTCCTCCTTTGGAGATCTCTCCCTTGAACCAGGTCCCTTCTCCCCACCATGAGCGTACGGAGGCGATGTGAATACCGCTGTGGGGAGAAGGTCAGGATGAGGGGGCACATTAGTCTTCCCGCGAGAAGCGTCTCCTCT
>JAGQQT010000658.1 GCA_020426065.1 Planctomycetaceae bacterium
GCTCCCAGGACGGCTGTCGACAGCCAGTTAATCCAGGCAATCATGGGAGGTTTACTGTAGTAACCGTAATCCAGCCGCCGCGACCAGTCCCAGTAGTAGGATTCATCGGCAATCAGGTCGACTGGTGAGAGCGCAATAAAACCCATTCTCAACAGCAGGAGTGAACCCAGGACCCACATCACGGGGTTGTTACGGATCGAAGTTTCCACAACGGTCCTGGCTGTTTCCCAGCGAAATCGTCCTGGCTTTTCTGCCAGTGTTTTTGATGACATGCCCATCAGCTTTCAACTCGATCTAACATCCAGATTGTGATTGGTGTCGCAAAAAACAGTGGGATCCAGGCGGCCTGAACCGGCTCCGCTACCTGCAGTGGCGGCAGAAAGCGGGCGGCGTACGTGCTGCCAATAATCAGAAACAGCCAGAACCCGCACTCTCCGGCATTCACAATCATGCCGCGACTTTCTTTCTGTAATACGACCGGTATGGCCAGCCAGACCATCAGTGCCGTCAGGAATGGTTCAATGACACGGGAGTGCAGATTGAATTCCAGATCCCGTGCGGTATTCCGATCAATCGCTGGGGACTGAATCCGATCCACCAGTTGAACGGTCGTCAGAAAACTGCTGGATTCTTTGGCCTTGTAGATCAGATCCGGTGAGACATCGCTGACCACAAAAATATTCTCAGGCTGCCTGGAGGCAACCACAAACATTCGCCCCATCTCCGTCAACGGGATCTCGGACAATGGCGGATGAACCTGATTCAACAACCAGCCGGAAGGGCGTTGCCCCTGGCGGGGATAGAACGTTGCTTTCTCTGCCCGCAGGCAGACCATGTCCTGGCCGGCTACTTCTGGAGGCAGCACAAAGGCGGCTTTTTCAATCGTGCGTGACTCCGGATAAACCGCCCAGCCATCGATCAGGATCTGCGAAGCGTGATCATATCGGGGGGCAATCATGTGCAGTGTTTTTTCGCCGCCTCCCCGACTGGCATGCAGGTGATGAACGGCATTCCCCAGGAACAGTTCCCGGTTAGCCATTTTCAGCCCGATCATCACTCCTGCTCCCAGCAGAAGGGGAGGCACGAGGACACGATAGGTAGGTATTCCTGCAGACAGAAACGGTTTGATCTGACCTCGGCGTTTGCATAAAAGCAATACGGTCAGAGCCGAGATGGCGATCATCGGCAGAGCGGCCGAGTCGAAGATGAACATCCCCATCCGGCCGTAATAACTGCTGATGCGAATCACGAGTCCCAGAACACCGCGACCATCCGGATGATTGACGAAGTCATCGACGTTATCGAACAGATCGATAATCGTAAACAACCCCAGAATGACACACAGGTAGATGCCATTCACCAGTAGAAACTGGCGGAACAGTTGTCTTTCAAACGTCGTAAACATTGCCGGAAACGCAACATCCTTGTCGCGGGAACACGATCAGAAACCACGATCCATGTGGAGAGACGGAACCTCTGCGCGGCAGAGTCCGGGCGGGAAATTAACACATTTCGTACGGGGTCGACCAGATCAGTTTGCCGACCGGATGTTCAGTCATCCAAACTGGCCAGAACCTCGGCAGAAAGGGCCTGTTCCTGCCAGATTTCACTGAAGAAACCAAGCTTGCCGGCTAACAGTCCAGCGAGCAGCGAGGGATCAATCTTCACTCCGGATAACTCAAGCACACCAGGAATTTCAGGGGCCCTGGGAGAACTGGACAGAATCAGGCTGCCGTGCTGCAGAATGGCCCCCTTGCGGCGACGCTGCGCGCTCCCCAGAATCTTGTGCCCTTTGCACAGCAGGTCATGACGATCACCTCGCAGGAAGCAGAGGAAGCGACCGTTGACTTCTTTGTTTTCAACCCCTCGTAACCCGGACTCCACTCCCAGTTCTTGCAATGTTTCCTGAATTGCCAGATGCATCAGTTCATAAAGCTGAGTGGGATTCGTCGCGAGGGGGTGAGTGCCTGGCACGGCAAAACTGTAGGTCAACTCCTGGTCATGCAGGATTGCTCCCCCACCCGAAAGCCTGCCGACTGTAGGAAGGTCCCCCAATGCCTTTGGCACGCTCCCTGTTTTCTCCTGAAAATATCCCAAGCTGAGCGTGGGCTGATTCCACTGATAAAAGCGAAAGCTGAGTTGTTCCGCATCGATCGCCTGAGTCAGCATCCAGGCATCGATGGCCATGTTCCGCTGACCGGAGCGCGGCTCCGGATCTCGATACAGGATCGGTGTCGGCACAGCCATTCAGGAACAGGATGCCATTTCTGGGGAAGTTTTCTGGGAGTCACACGCATCGTCGCTCGATCCACACGCACAGAAAGTCAGGATCGGTTCCCGGGCGGCCTTCACTTCATCCGGTCGGGAAACAGGTGTCGTGTGTGGTGCCTGCTGCAAAAATG
>JAGQQT010000659.1 GCA_020426065.1 Planctomycetaceae bacterium
TATGCTAAACGTACTTTAGAATCGAGAGAGTGGAAGATCTCGCATTCATTTCCAACTTGCTTCTGGGTGGATTGGCTCTCAAACACCTAACCCATTTCACGAAAGGTGTTTGGAATAGCTGCATATAAACCAGAGCGATTTGCGGAGAAGTTTAACAGTTACAGATTTTAAATGTATACACTTGACACGAAGTGTACTCACGCATCTGATTCTAAAATGTTGACTATCCACTCATCCCTGTTTAATTCCTCATGAAAACTCCCTCAAATGAAATCCATGCGTACTGTCGTATCAGAATGGATTCTAACTTGCAGGCAGGCACTGCCGTTTTCACCAAAAAGTCGGCATAAGGCCAGGTATGGTCACCAGATTGGTATCTGTGAATGTTGTGAGACCCGTCAGTTACTGACCTTGAATCCAGGAACATTATTCGTCTCCCAGGAGGCAACTGTAACTCAAGACGGGGATATTCAACTTGGAAATGAGGGAATCCTGGGCCGAGACCTGGCGAATGATCGCTGGACTCTGACCTATTTCGATGGATCTATGATGCAGTCAGTCCAAATAGGGGCCTGGAATCGAGCCAATATCTATCACTATGTGAACACCGGCGATTTCAATGGCGATGGTCGACTCGATTTATTCGCAGTCGACCAGTTGGGGAATTTAACTGTCAGTCTGATCGACCAGAATATTGTGGAAGGTACCTCGCAAATCAGTGAACAGATATTTGGGAAATGGAGCACGAGTGTCCAATGGGCAGATGTGCGAGTAGGCGATTATAACGGAGACGGTTACACGGATGTAGCTGCCCGAAATTCCTCAACGGGACGATGGATTGTAGCAAGGAATCAGCAAGGATCCTCGTTTGAGATCGCAGTTGCTGGTGCATGGTCAATCAATCATACTTGGCTCGATGTACAAACTGGTGATTTTAACGGAGACGGATTTGATGATTTGATCGGCCGCAGCCAATCAACGGGAGCATGGCTGATTGCGGAATCTGATGGGAATCTTTCCCCCAGTTTTCATTCACATATTCTTACGACCTGGTCCAGCAAAGCGGACTGGCAGAATGTGACTGTGCTGGATGTGAACCGTGATGGCATTGATGATCTTCTCGCCCGGAATTCTTCAGCTAATACCTGGTGGCTGTTGACTATCCAGGAAGGAACAGCAGTCACTTCGAGGGCTGCCAGGTTTTCGACTGAAATCGCCTGGTCAGACTGGATCGTGCTGGACGATCCAGCGAATGATGTACCCGCAATTGCGGCACGGAATTCACAAACAGGCTGGTGGGCTCAGGTTTCTGCAAGCCCTGATCTTTTCCGGCAACTTCAGATGACACGCTGGTCAGATAAAGTTGCATGGACCAATATTTTGACCATGGATGTTGATGGAGACGGGAGGCAGGATTTACTGGGCCGGAATCCTGCCACGGGGGCCTGGATCGCATCAGATCTGACTATGGCTGTTGACACACAAAATCTCGCTGTTTATCTGGAATCCACACCAAAAGTCATTTTTCGCTGGTCCCCATCCACCAGATGGTTCAATGTGGGAAACCTCAACCAGTTTGCTACGGGGGACAAAGTACCGGGATATCATGAATCAATCATTCAGGTTGAAAATGACCCGACCTTACCTTCCGTACTGATCCTGGGAGATTCCATTTCCATAGGCTACACACTGCCTGTACGTGCTGGAGTGGCAGGCATCGCCAATATCCATCGCCCCTCAGACAACTGCCGTTCAACAGAATATGCACTGGAGCATCTCGATGAATGGCTCGCGTTATTGGGACAGAATCATCAATGGGATGTGATTTACTTTAATTTTGGATTACATGACATGGTTTATGTCGATGACGAAGGGATTGGAGTGTCACCAGAAGAAGGCGAGGTGCGAACCTCACTCGAAGTGTACCGTCAAAATCTAATTGAGATTACAAACCGACTCAAAGAAGTTGAGGGGGCGACACTTATTTGGGCCAACACAACCCCCATCCCGGAAGGTTCCATCAACAGAATTCCTGCCGATGTGGATGCTTATAACAATGTCGCAGCAGAAGTCATGAACACCCAGGAGATTATCATTCATGACCTCAATTCATTTGTTGCGAATCATGAATTCGATCTGCAGATTCCAGAAGACGTTCACTTTACGCAATATGGCTCACTGGAATTAGGAGATGAAGTCCTGCGCACACTCCGTACTTTGTTTTGAACAGTAATGGTCATTTGGCTGAACTAAACCTGACTAACTACCTCCCTGCCAGTTACAAAGCAAACACATTGCCGATCCGGTATTCCATACCATGTCAGCAATGGTCCCATTCTGGACAGTTTTCAGGGTTGGAAAGTCAGTCACGCTACGGCGATTCTCTTGAAGT
>JAGQQT010000065.1 GCA_020426065.1 Planctomycetaceae bacterium
TGAAGGATCTCGATGCGTCCCTCGAAATTGGGGAACTGGATCTGGCCTGGTGGAAAAATGCCCAACTCTCCAATGTCTCCCTGAAAACCAAAGATGGCGTGGAGATGGCGCGGATTGAATCCGCCGAGGTCGAAGCTCCGCTGTGGAGCCTGCTGTGGGGGAAGACCAGGGAGTTCGAACTGAAGATCAATCGGCCGGTGTTTCAATACACGATCGATTCCTACGGAAAAACAAACTGGGACCGCATCTTTCCCGCCCAGCAGAACAAACCGAAGTCCGGTTCTTCCTGGGGCTCGTTCCGGCATCAATCCTCGCCGCTCAAAATCCGGATCATTGACGGTGAATTTCTCGTGCATGACCAGGTGCTCGATCACACTCTCCGGGCACACCATATCGAAATTGCGCTGCAGAAATCCCAGGAGCTGATTTCGGGAACCCTGGCTGCTGAAACAGAAATCGCCGCTCAAAATGGGAGTGCTTCCCCGGCCAGCGCCGGACAGGTTGAGGCAGAGTTCCAGCTCGCCATGGCTGATGATGAGGTTGTGGGCGGAGTGGTGGATGGAGAACTGAAAAAAACTCCGCTGCAGTTGATTCAACCCTGGCTCAAGCAGTTTGCTCCCCAACTGAATGTCAGCGCGGGGGAAGCGGACGGAACCATTGAAACCCGCTGGAGTGGATCGTTACAGGAAGGTTTTAAACTCGCCCTACAGGGAGCCCTTAAAACCAGCTTCCTCAAGGTTTCCTCGAAAGAAGATCCCGCAGGCAGAGAACTGCACCTGGACAACTTTGAAGCACAATTATCGATCGACAATACCCTGCCCACCGCTCCCGGCAAGTATGAGTTGAAATGCAGTGGAGACCGCTGTGTGCTGAAGCCAGTGGAGGATCGACCAGAAAATGATCCGCTCAGGGATGATCCGTTTGAAGCCGTTCCCCGCACGATTCCGGTTCCCGTGATCCCGCTCGGAAAGATCCAGCTGAATTCCAGGGGGACCGTTGCTGCCGGAGGCAGTGCCATCCAGTTTGATGCCACAACCTTTCAGACCGAAACGGCAACGCTGAATATCTCAGGCACGATCAGCCGGCATCCCGAAGGAAAGCTGCTGGACCTGGAAGGCACAGGGCAGGGAGATTTTGCACCGCTCCTGTTTGCGTTTGTACCAGAGTTGACTCCCCGGTTTGCCTTCAAGCGACTCACTCCGGAAGACTTCGCAGTGGAAGGAGTCTGGAAAGCAGAGAAGCCTGCTGAAGTGAACGTGCCCATTGATGAGGAATCGCCTCCCAACCCGTTCGAAGAAGAAAAAGGAGCCGCTGCACCCGAGTTGAAGGCAGTTGCCAACTGGACCTGGCAGGAGTTTTCCGCTGAAGGGGTCACTTCAAATTCCGGGAAGCTCTGGAGTCGATATGAACGTAACGAAATCAAGCTCGTTCCAACCGGTGTCAAGATTGGCGAGCGCGGTTCCTATCAAGGGGTCTGTCTGGTCAGCCTGCAGGAAAATAACCGTTTCCTGGCTTTTGAGCCGGGACTCATTCTCAAGGATGTGGAATTTACGGAGTCGATGTGTCGTGGCTGGCTGCAATATGTGAATCCCGTGTTCGCCAATGCGACCGATCTTGAAGGGATCTTCTCGCTCAAACTGCAGGATTTTTTACTGGATCTCCAAACGGGACACCCCGTCAAACTTCAGGGGGAGCTGGATATCGATTCGTGCCGGTTGGGACCAGGGCCTGCCGTCGTCAAATTTCTGGAACCACTCTCCCAGGCTCGCAGGCTGGCCAAGCCGGATAAATCCCTCGGAGCGTTTGAAGAGGGAGCCAAATGGCTGGAGCTGCCAGAACAGACAGTGGGATTTGCCCGCAAAGACAATCGAATCTATCACGACCGGTTCCAGTTCAATTCCGGCAAAGTCACGGTGGTCAGCACGGGTTCTGTCGGGCTGGATGCGGACCGGAGTCTGGACATTGGACTGCAGGTTCCCCTCGATCTGCTGCCGAATAAATCAGGCCCCTTTGCAGAATTTCTGCGGAATCAGCCACTCGAAATCCGCGTGCAGGGGACGCTCAATGAGCCTCGCGTGGAAGGGACGGCCCTGAAACAGTTCGGAGCGGGAGCGGTCGAAAATCTGCTTAAAGGACTGTTCGACAAGCGCCGGGAGAAATAACCGAATGTTTGCTTGCCAGATGCTCATCCCTCAGGCATACTGAAAACATCTTAAATCATCTCCTGGCGGTTATTCTCCGTTTTCTCAAATTGCAGCTTTTTTCTCGCAGGTTTTATCGCGCTGAAACGACTCACCTGTTTTGCAGGACTGGTCAGGGAACGCTTTTTGTCAGCGTTACTGCCTGCCAGTGCTTTGCGTGGGCCACAAAGACTTCGCCAGCAGCACTCATCTGCTGGGATCCTTGAACTACCGGATGCAGGAGAAAACGATGCTCGGTTTCCAACGACTTGCGATCACTTTGCTTTGTGGACTGCTGGCAACCAGCCAGATCTTTGCAGAAGATGTGGCGACTCCTTCGCAAATGGTTGCAGATTCCGCAGAGGATCTGCAATGCGTAGACTTCCTGAAGAAACTGCAGCAATCCGAAGCCTTTGAATTCTCAGAAACGCCTCTAAATGAAGCGTTGAACTTTCTTTCTGAGAAGACCGGCATCAATTTTCTGCTGGACTTGCAGGCTCTGGCAGAAGAGGGGCTGGCGGAAGATATTCCTGTCAGCTTCTGGTCACAGCAGATTACCTGTCGATCAGCCCTGCATCACATTCTACGCCAGCATGATTTGAACTGGACAGTTGAAAATGAAGTGGTGGTGATTCGTCCTCGCTACCTCAACAACGAAAAGTTGCAATCCCGCTTCTATCTGATCTCAAGCATGCTGACTCAGCAGGAGCCAGTCACGGAGATCACTGCCCCAACGACCCAGTTTGGTGGAGGAGTCGGCATTAATCAGGGATTCGGTATGATGGGATCAACTCCTGCGTCCACCAAAAGCAGCCAGACGGACAGATTGATCGAAGTTCTGCAGATTTCCCCGGGAATCGAATGGGAAGAGACATCCGGGGCTGGTGGGTCTGCTGTTCCCATGCACTTTCAATGGGGTGATGTGCTGGCCATTCAGCAGAATTTCCAAGCCCATCTGGAGCTGATGACACTCCTGTCCCAGCTGCAGGGTAACAAAGCGGCTACGTCCAGTCTGGCTGCCACCGAATTGAAATATCAGCAGGAACTTACCCAGAGGAATCAACAGATCATCAAGGCACTGGACCAGGAAGTTCAGGTTCAATATCAGGAGACACCTTTGAACGAGGCGGTGACTCATCTGGGCCAGCTCATTGGTGAGACGATCTATCTGGAGGAGAACTCGCTGGCTGATGAAGGCATCAGTCCTGACGTCCCCGTCAGCCTGGCCTGTGCTGGTATCAGTGCTCGCTCCGCTCTCAAACTTCTGCTGGGACAAGCCCATACCAGTTTAACTTACGAGCTGGATCATGAATGTCTCATGATCCTTTCTGAAGTCACAGCGGAGGAGAAGTATCACACCCGAGTCTATGATGTTTCCAATCTGGTGGCAGCGGGAGAAATCCCTGCTCCTCTTCCAGGTTTTGGAGGAGGTGCATTTGGTGGAGGTTACAGTGGATTTGGCGGAGGGAACGGCGGTTTTGGCGGACAGGGATTCAATGGAGGTGGTTATTTCTTCCAGCTGGCAGACTCTCCCGCCGCTGGAACATCGACAACCGGTCAGAAAAAGAAACGGAAGAAAGCTGCACAGGAGGAAACAGAACATATGCCTTCTGAAGACATCCCCATGCCTTCGGCAGGAAGTTTCGGGATGAACAATTCGATCTGGCTGGAAGATGCCCTGATCGAAATCTGCACTGTCCCCTTTCAGAATTACGATGGCTACGGTGGTCAACTCCTGTTTTACGAAACTCCGGAAAGAAGACTGCTGGTTGTCAGCCATAATCTGGCAGGCCAGGAAGAGGTCAGCCAAGCCATTCAGAACCTGACCCGTCTCCATGCAAATGCCGTCAGCAAACCTGTCCAATAGAACCTTGAAACAAGTCCTGTTTTCATAAGACTGACAGATTCACAGAGAGGTTGCGATTTACCAGATTCGCTGGTGCACAATAGGATTCTCACGGAACGTACGGCCTTGATCCCAGAAAAGGAGTTCTCAGAATGTTTGTACTCAATCGTATTGGCGCTTGCGCCTGGATACTTTTGCTCTCCAGCCAGATCATGGCTGCTCCTGTCCAGGACGATAGTCAACTCATCACGATGATCTACCAGGTGGCAGATCTGGTTATTCCAATACCCGGTCAGGAGCATCCGCAGCCGAAAACAGCGGATGCGGATGCCACCACCCTCATCAAACTGCTTGAGGAATGCATTCCCTCAGGCCCCACTGCACTAGAGTCCAGATATGTCTTTGTGAAAGAAAACCTCTGCCTTGTTGCCCGTCATACTGCGGAGGGCCACAAGGAGATTCAAGACCTGTTCTCCCAGATTCGGAGACTGCGGGACGTCCAGGTAACGCTCACATTCCGCATCCACGCATTACCTCCCGCAAAAGATTACGCTGCCCTGGATCTTGCCTCTCCACGAATTTTGACTCCACTGGAAAAGCACCTTTTCCAGCATACTTCCCAGGATCAATTGATCTCTTTCAGTGCTCCCAAGGTGACTGTCTTTAACGGGAAAATGTTTCGGTGGGAGTTGGACCAGGATCAGACCGCTGAGAATGCTCCACACAGAATCATTTCCACTCAGGCGATGATCTCAAATGATCGAAAACAGATCAGGCTGGTGTTTACGGTTGATGAGGAAATCGGAGCAACGAAAGAAATTACCGTCGAAGACGGTCAGGCGATCATTCTGGATCCGATTTCCATGAAGCCTTCCAGGTCGATCCAGTTGGGGGACAAAACCATCCTTACTCATCTGGATGGTTCTCCCACTGGACCATCGTTCTGGAATGGCTGGCAGACAGCAGATGGATGCAGATTGGTGCTGACTGTTGTCCCTCAAATCATCACTCAGGAAGAAGAAGCTGACCTGTATCTGCCTGTGAATGTGAAGTGAGTCAATGATCGATTGCAGGAAACTTCTGCCTGATGATTCATCAAAACGCTGACGGCACGCCCGGTTATAATGAATCGGGCGTGTCAGGCGGTTTCTGTCAGAGGTTGATCCAGTGGCCGAGTGATTTTCATCACCAGCAGAACGCCACTTACCAGAGCAACCAGCAGGCCCAGGTAAGCGAACGCTCCGTTAGCGATGCCAAACAGAACAAGACCAGCCAGCAGTCCCAGGACCAGTAGTTCTCGCTGGTGGGCTCCAGCCAGAATGGCTTTTCGAATGAACAGCAACCACAGAATCAGGATCAGACTTAAACCGGTCCACAGATATCCCAGAAGTTGCGGCCAGACGCTTTTGCTGGACAGAGTCAACATCAGTTGAGCATTTCCCCCTACTTTTGAAAAGACAAGCTGCTGGTCATAGAGGGGTAGCTGAATCGGAATGGAAAGCCCGCCAGTCGCGGGTGTGGAAGAGCCCTGATCTGAATCAAACGCCCAATGCCGTCGATATAATTCATTGGCAGGCGCCGAACTGTTCGTAACACCTGCAATCGTGCCAAACAGATTTGTAAACTCCTGTGTCTGGATTGCAGCAAGATCATCAGTGTATGTCACAATACCGTTGGCATTCTGGTCGATTCCTCCACCGGTCCCCCCCAGAACCAGGCCGCGATTCTGAGTCATGCCGCTGTCATGTCTAAATTCAAAACCTGCCGCATTTCCTTCATTCGGCTTCCGTTCACCCAGAGGTCCGGACTGCTCGTCCCCGGACTGGGAAGAGGCAGGTTGCTGCGCTGGAGCGGGAGGTTGCTGCTGTTGCTGTTGCAGGAAGTCTACGTTCTGACGAATATTTTCTTCCAGCAGACGTTTGCGATCATTCAACCGCTCAGACTGGTCTGGAACCATCATTTTGGCCTTATCCGCAGGTTGCTTGGCAGCAGCGGCTTTTTCGGCTGGCGGTAGAACAAAGCGGACAGCCCCGTCAGCGTCGATTTGTTTGCCTGATTGAGTTTCCCCTTTTTCTTCCCAGGTCACAGCATTCCGATTCAGGATGTCTCTGTTGTTATCAAGAATGTAGTTTCTCCCGAACGCGGCATCATCAAACAGCATCACTCCATCACCATTGACATCCGTCCCATCGACTGCCTGGGTACGAGCTTCAGGAAGCTGATCAACGGTCCCATTAATCGCATCCAGCTGTAGTTGGGTGCTGGACTGGATGGAAGAATCGAGAGTGGTCGTCTGATCTTCAATCATTTTGGAGAGCCCCTTGATATTGTTGATCGCTCGCACCTTCTGCCGATAGGTGCTCGATTTACTTTTGACAAGTTCGGTCAACTCCGTCAGTTCCTGCAGTCGGCTCAGGATGCGAACTTCAGAAACCTCTGTGCTTTGAGTCAGCGTCATGTTGTTGTCCTGCCCCACATACTCATGGGCAGTGAACTGGTCCGGAAAACTGACCTTCCACACAGTATGCATCACCGGAACACCGTATTCGGCTGAGCGTTCGAGTGAGAGGATTTCCGGGCGCTGCATCGTGATTGTCTTGCCAAACCACAAGTGACGAAAATCGACCGCTAATTTCCCCTGGGTAATCACCGCCACGTCGAAGGCCAGATCAGCATCCCCTTTGGGAGGCAGGGCAATCATCCAGACTTTTTGTCCATCCAGGGTATTCAGCACCGCCCGAGAGGGTCTACCTTCGACCAGGACCGAAATCAGCAATTCATTTTCCGGCAGAATGAGTGGCAGGAACTGTCGTCCCCGGTTTTTCACAGTCATCACACTGGATGTCCGATACTCTCCAGTGGCCGTCAGGACAGTTGTCATTTCTGTAAGAAATACCGTGGCCGGAGGGGACTCCTGCGGCTCAAGTTCGAGCAACTTCCAGGAGGGCGGATTCCCCGGAAGCACATTAATGACCTCCACCGATTGCCGTACCAGTTCATCAGACACTTCGAGTGGCAATTCGCGTGCTGAGACAATCTGTTCTTCATGATTGCTGGTTGGTTCGAGTGTCTGCAGTCCCAAATTGACGAGCACGGCATAATGATTCTGGATCTCGAGAGTCGAGCGGACCGGATCACCTTCTGGACCGAGGGAATCTTCAATGATTTCCAGAGCAGGAACCTTCACCAGGGAATCGGCTGGCAGCGGTAATGAAATGGTTGCGGTTACCAGGAACTGACTGGAAATCGGGGAGCGGGTTTCCAGAACAAACAGGGTTTTGTCTTCACCGACCTCTTCCGTCAGAACCTGACGCAAATAGGGTGACTGGAACTCGGTCCGCCCTTTCATCCAGGCGGGCCCCAGGAAGCGGAACTGATCGGTGGCACCTTTACGGATGACCCACTGCAAGGAAATCCCCAGGTCAACAGTAGTGGGGGATACCGCAACCACAGACACACTGGAAGCAGACAGCTGTGGAGCTTCCTGCCGCATTTGCATCACGACTTCAATTCCGGAAGCATCTGTATTCACAAAGGCAAACTGGACAGGAAAAGCTGCCGTCTGCTGGGCCAGGGGAGGCAGTTCACCCGGAGGAATCGAACGGGCATGCTGGCTGGAAGTAGCCGCCAGTTCAAAAGCAGAGTTGGCTCCGATTCCCACGTATTCCGAACTCTGCGTCGTGTTCAGCAACTTGAAGCCGCGAATCGTGATCGCTGAATAGTCTGCTTCAGTCAGCGGAATGTATCCGCGAATCGCCAGCTGCACGTTTCCTACCAGCGGACGGTGGAACAGCACTGTGAGTGTGCGGGGTTGGTTCTCAACCTCGTCGCTGGAAAACCAGTCCCGCAGATCATTGGCGTTCACTTCGATCGGACGAAATCCAGCCGGTAACTGCACCTCCAGGGCGGAGCGGGGTTCTCCCTGTAATTGTGCCTGAATGACTGTGGCCAGGTGCATTTTGTGCGGCTGCAAGTCGACCAGTGTATGATGGGTGGCTGTTGTTTGAGTCCGTTTCCGCTGAATTTCCAGTTGCAGATTTTGAGGCCTGGCAGTGAAACGATAAACCCGCTTGGGTGCAATCAGTAATGGCTGTTGACCAAGTGGCTGAAAGCCTTCAGTGCTGCGCTGGCGGAGTCCTTCTGCCTGATTGATGTTCACATCAATCAGCGGATCCCAGCCAATGGACCAGTCTCCGATTTCACGCGTCACGCCCTGTGGAACAACATCCGGACAGACAAACGAAACCCGTTCCGTCGAAACTTCAAGTGGAGAAAACAGAGCCATCGTGAGCACGGTCTGATGATCAATGGCCTGTTTGAGCTGGATCCGCAATCGCCCATTGGCCAGCCGTGTCCAGCCTGCCACATCGTTACCAGCCAGTGATTTCAGAAAGACTCCTTCCGGAATTTCCAGCTCCAGTTCGGAGAAAGTTCCCTGGGCGATTTCGAACTGATAGGTGTAGCGGAGTTCGATCCCCTGTTCGAGAACTGAGACCTGTCTGGTTGATGTGCAGGACAGAAACTGCAACTGAGCCGAAGATACCACAGGCTGCCAGGAGAGAGTAAAAGTGCCTCCCTGTGAAATGGCAAATTCGGCAATCGTCTCCTGCTCCCGTTTCACCAGCCGATAGGGAATCGTCCCATCGTTGATTCGCAGCAGACTGCTTTCACCCGGAATGGAAAATGAAAACGATCCACTGGCCACCGGCTGTAATTGCAGTGAAAACTGACCTGCCGCTCCAATCGCTTCGGCAGGAAAGCGGAATTCAGCGTCAATCAGATGCAAACCGCGGGATTTGACAACGGCTGACAGCAGTCCTTTATTATCTGTTGCGGCCGCTACAGGTGCGCCATTGATTTCCATTTTGCTCAACAACGCTCCCTGAATGGGAATCGTGATGATCTGTTCGGCGTCTCGATAGCTCTGAATTACAAACCGGGCCTTCAGAACGATTGTGTGCTCCCGGGGTGTCGGCTGATTCAAAGTCACGCTGGCCTGATAGGACGCTTCGACAACCTGGTGAGCGACCGGTGCCGGATCGAGCTGTTCTTCTGGATGAGCCTGTTTCCACAAGTTGAGATAAACATCTTTCGGCACGTAAACCTGGTCTGCTGCCAGAGGAGATTCATCAGCTCCGTAAGGGAAGACGAGTGGAATTTTTGCTGGAGGAGCCGGTTCAACCGGTTGCTTTTCTTCAGCAAAAACAGAGCCGCAGGGGATCAGCAGCAGCATAATGCCGGTGGCCACCCATTTATGTCGTTCCTTCAGCAACCACATCAGACAGAGTTTTGAACCTGATGCCAGCCAGCCCCACAGTGCCTGCAGAATCCACAACAGACAGCCCAGCACTGTTCCGAGCAGCATGGCTTCCAGCAGCGAATGAAACACCGCTCCGGAAACACCTGCGGCAGCCAGAGGAACTCCCAGTGTCAGAATCAGTAACGTGAAGCGGGACAGCAGCGAACTGTGCCTCATCAGCCAGTAAGCCAGCAAAATCAGAGCGGTAATTAACCACTGCATCCGCTGCCCCAGCTCATAACCATGTACACGCACACTGAAGACTTCAGGTGCGGACATTCCATTGAGCGTGGTTTTGCGAAAATGCTCGGGAATCGTCCACTCCAGTGCCAGGGAAAGAAATCCTTCTCCTTCCCCCACCAGACCATATTCCTCACGCTTCTGTTCTTCACCTAATGGTTGTGCCAAAATTGTTCTTCCAGCAGTGTTCAACCGTAAATCTGATTCCAGTTGCTCCTTCACTTGAACCTCAACTTCAGAAAGCTTTTCCACTTCGTCTTTTCCAGCGTTTGAATACGAAACGACAGGAGGAGCCTCTGGCGTTGCCAGAGGACGATTCTGTGCATTCTCCACACGCATCCGTCTGGCCTTCTTGGCTTCTGTAATGAGTGAATCCGATTGGGGTTCAGTGACCGACTGTGGATTCTCTGCATCAGCCAGTCCCAAGCTGACACCAGCCGGTGCGGTCGCTGGAACGGGCATGTCTTCCATGCTTCTGGTCACTGAATAGTCATAGTATTCATCGGTCTCTTGTGCAGTTGAACCGACTCTGTCCACACTCATCATTTCTGGGGGAGCATGACTGAGAGTCATTTTCGAAAGCAGCAATAACAGCACCGAACCTCCCGCCACAAAAACCAGCAACAAGGCAAAAGGCCAGCGTAAACGATGATCCGAAAGCTGAATAAATCCCAACACGATCAGTCGAGTGAGAATCAGCGGAACGAGCAGCAGTCCACAACCCCAGGCCAGATTGACCAGAAAGCCAGACAAGGATGTCTGCCGCAACTGTTCAATTACACGGGACAGCCAGGTGTGCGGTACTGGTGATTCTGCCCGTGTCATTCCGGGAGAAAGCGATTCGATTTCTTCGCTGCTTTCGTGATGCAGCTCCCAGTTGACCTGCAACAATGCCATTTCCTGCGGAGCCCCCTTCCCCTGTTCGATCGCGAATTTCGGGAGCGGGATATCATATTTGCGTGAGGTCAATCCAGTTCGAGGTTCAACAACAGACCGGTAAATCAACTGGAGAGTCTGTCCGCTGTCCTGCAAACGGTTAAGAATCGGGACCTGGTAAGCGGCTCCATCTTTCCGGACCGGAACCGGATTCCCATTGACCAGCGTCGACCAGAGCACAGAGCCTTCCGGCAACAGTACCAGCAGGTGAGGAATCCCAACCGCCTGGAAGTTCAGTTCGGCCCGCTGCTCGATGATTTCCTCATCAATCCACTTTGTCTCCATCATCAGAAGCTGACCGATTCCTGCAGGAATTGGAGCCGCTTCGAGTTGCTGGACGGTCAGCGAGACCTGAGCAGGTTCGGTCAGTCGGTAGGCAGCAATGACTCTGTTATTGGCAAAAGAGTGCTGCTCAGCCAGGTCGGCCGGATCAATCATTTCGAAAGCCTGACCATCCTCTGAAGTGACCCTGGCATCAACATACTGCCGATCATCAGACAGGAAAGCCAGATTTGTGACCGCCAGTTCGGCACCAGGAAAGACAAACTGAGTGAGCGAGAATTCCTGTCCAGGCTCGTAGGGAAAGTTCAGTGACAACGCCAGTGAAACCGGCCCGACAACATGACGATCAAAGGTCAGTAACCAGGTTGTACTGCCATTCTCCGTTTTCTGTTGCTGGCGGGAGATACGTGCCGGCGAAAGTGAAATGATCTCTGCCAGTTCATTGACTTCCTGAGGCAGTTCCAACTCCAGAGTCCGCAGTCCACCTCCAGAAATATTGAGCAGGAAAACGGATTTGGCTTCAATCAGACGTTCTTCTGCATCAATCAGAGTTGTGGTACTGACATCAAACCTGGTGCTTTTCCGCTGGATCGAAAGTTGACCACCGATTTTGGCATTTTGATATCGATACCCAAACAGTTCGTCAGGTGTTCCCAGCTCTGCTGAATCCATCCCCGTCATCTGCTGGGGCACCACTTTGAGCCGGGGATTGGCAGCGATGGTATAGGTCCCTTCCAGAACATTCACATCATCCAGCTTCAGTTCCGGCAGCGGAAGAACAACGGGGACCGCGGTTTCATCCGGCAGTTCAATTGCCTGGCGGACAATGACCGAAACCGTACGATGCTCGTCTGGCTTCAGTGCTGGAGAAAGCGCGATCACAATGTGATCCGGCTGACCAGTTGCCCGGATAAGTTGCCATTCCAGTTCAGCCTGATCCTGGCGAACCGTGACCACGCTCCAGCTTTCAGGAATGGTCAGTTTGAGTTCGTGCAGTGGAGCAAACAGCGTCTGCAGTGTAAAGACGGCGGACAGTTGCATCTCAAATTCACCAACATGCAATCGATGAGAAGCGGCTGCCTGGACCTCACGGGACATCTGCTCTGCACTGAGACGGAATTCAAAGTCTTCCCGCCACAAGTCATAAAACTGAACTGGACCCAGTGCGACATAAGTTTCTTCTGGATTCCATTGCCGGGTTGCGGGACGAATCCCTTCCATCATCAGAGTCTTGACGCGGATTTCCGAAGGTGAAGAGAGAGCCAGACCCCCGGTATGTGTGGTGGCCCCCTTAAGAAACAGTGTGGCTATGTTCCAGTCCGCAGAATCATTGTTCAGCTGGATCCCCTGCATCTGTACCCGGATTCGCTGGGAAATCGGCTCCCGAAAGGTGAGTGTGATTTCTGTACGATCCGGACTCTCCGCATCATCCCGCAAATCCCAGGATT
>JAGQQT010000660.1 GCA_020426065.1 Planctomycetaceae bacterium
GAATCACACTCTTCTGCCGCAGCGGCTGCCCCGCACGACTCGCGTCCGCCCGCAACTGCTGCAGTCCGGGAAGCGAGAGACCACCCAATCCGGCAAAGCTGGCCTTCAGCATATTTCGCCGACTGAAAACACAAAACCCCTCCCGCTCCAGAGGATGGAAGTCGGTAAAAGCATGCTGCTGATGCTGAAGTTTGCGGCAGGACATGAGGGCAATCCTCAAGGGAGGAAGCTGCAGGGAAGAGCACCTTTGTGCTAATCATTATGAGAAACGGGTAGAGATTTCAAGGTTTCTTTGGAAACTGGCGAGGTGCAAGCAGTACGTGAGAAGTCTGAAGATGAGTTGCGAGTTGCTGCACTTCCCCTGCTCAACTGGTGAATCAGCTCACATTCTGAGAAACTGTTCACAAGCAGAATTGACACCTCACAGCCATCAGCCAAAAATGGGGCGCGGTTATTTGGGGGAATTCTCTTCCCGTAGGGTTGAAGGCTGTTGCTTTCAACAATCAGTTCACTGGCAATTCATTCCATGGAGATAACCATGATGCGAAGCCGCATGATCAAGGCTGCATGTGTCGTTGCAGCAATCGGTCTGGTGGGTGCCGCTGCTTACGCGATCAACACACCCACCCCGCACACAGATCAGATGCTGGCCCCCTTCAAGTTCGAGCGTGAAGCTGCCGCGACTTCTGATCTGGCTGCTCAAAGCCTGTTTCTAGGTATTGGCACCGCATCCCCCAGAGACTTTGTGCAACATCTGCTGCTGGGTGTCTGCAACAATGAAGTTGATGTCCTGCAGCGGTTCGCTGAATCACTTCACACAACGCAGTTCCGTCATAACGATAAAGCCCTCACCTATTATGAACTGCGAGATCAACAGGATGATTCCGGCAGACGCCGCCCAGGGTATATCAACCGCAAGAAGCCTGTCAGCATCATTGCGAGTGCCCCCTTTGACTCCACAGACCCGCAGGTGAAAGCACTGGAACTCGAAGGGGTTTCAACCTATTGGGGAGAACGCTTTGTCAGTGTCGATGTCGCCGGAGTGGGTTACGATGGTCTTGAGTATCAGACACGTATCGTCGTTGCCCAGGTTGGCAGGGGCTGGTACGCAATGCCGCGTTGCAGAAGCTCACAAAGCTTTTATGCCATTGCCGATGCCATGGCTCTTGATGCCACATAGTATGAAGCCAGGTGAACCGCACCCTTCACATCGATATGGTATGGGGCGTGGCTGGGGTTGAGCAAAGCGAACCCCCAGATGAACCAGTTCTGGGGACTCATTTCATTCGAACCCAGCCACCCGGTCAGTAGCCGCTTCTCGTCAACCAGTGTGACCCGGCTTTCGATGGTGCAATTCTTTCATCGTAAAATAGCTCAGCCGAGAATCTCTTCCCGGCTGAGCTAACATGTCAATTCAGAATGAGTTTTGCCTTACTCCGACTCTTTCTGCTCCAATTCAATCACCTCCAATTCAGCGACTTCCAATCCAACGTCACTCGCATAAGTAGTCGCAAAGATCGTGGCTGCTACTGTGCCTGGTTGAAACTTGAACCCCGTTCGCTGCGTTGGATTGAACGACGTCAGGGGCACGGTTGCTGTCCGCCAGCCATTTTCATCAGGAGGTGTCAAATCCTGAACGATGTAAGCTTGAAAGTTACCAGTGAAATTCCAGGTCTTTGAATGAGTTGAGAGAAACAGCCCAACGTTGAGCGGAGTATTGATGCGATAACGAATTCGAATCGCAGAGTTCTCCTCGAGTCTGAACAGGCCCGGGAAGTCGTCGTGCACTCCTGCGTGATAATGGTTTTCCTTCGCTCTAATGTCCTTGCGAAATATTTCGGTGGCTTCTGCCTTCAAAATACCATCGTCACTCCAATTGCCTTTCCAATTTACGTTTCCTGCCAGTTTGGGAGTCGCTTTCCAGGTTGTGGGGAGCGGCTTGACAGGTCGAGATTCCAGCGGGTCGACGGCATCCCGTTGA
The DNA here is from genome assembly GCA_020426065.1 of Planctomycetaceae bacterium. Lineage (GTDB taxonomy): Bacteria > Planctomycetota > Planctomycetia > Planctomycetales > Planctomycetaceae > Rubinisphaera. The sequence goes on from JAGQQT010000660.1 coordinate 1,982, forward strand.
GCAATGACTTCTTCATTCTGTGCCAGCATCAGAGTTTGATCATCTGCCAGTCTGCGAATTTGCAGTGTCCCCTCATCAACCTGCAAGAGTGTCTCAGAATCACTGCTGTCAACGACAAAGGCCGTCCCTTTTACGATCGCTTCGGCCGTCGGCGTGAGCACAATCAGCGGACTCTTCTTCGGTTGCGGCGAGATCTTGGCCTGCATCGTGCCTCGCTGTAAGACAAGTTTCTTACCATGATCATGAGCGAACTCAATCTCTGCTCCTCCTGCAATTGAGAGCCTGCTGCCGTCGTCGTAGGAGAACTTCGCTCGGGTCCCTTCACCACCGATTCGCAGTGTCCCAACAGTAAACGTCTCCCCAGACTGCAAACCGCTTTGATCTCCCTTCAGAGTTCGCAGCGAGACT
>JAGQQT010000661.1 GCA_020426065.1 Planctomycetaceae bacterium
CATCGTGAACACGAACCTGGCAGGCAACCCAGAATCGAAGTCATCAACCGACAATGCCCGGCGGAGGACTCCCGGCTGAATTCCACCTGTGATGCTGACGATTCCCTTAGGAATAAACAGATGCGGGATGGGACCGGTTTTGCGGTCGATCCTGAGTTGATCAGCATCATAGAGACGCAGCCAGTGGGAACGATCTGCTCCCCGGCCTCCCTTGTACTGGTTCATGCCACTAAACCAGCCGGACAACTCATCGACGGAAAGCAGCACCCCGTCCGGATTCTGTTTCAAAACCTGACAAACAGCTTCGATGGTTGCATCACTGATGCAGCACCTCGGGAGCGGGGGATATTCTGGTTCGGAATTTCCTTTCTTGCTCTTTGGTCCGGGCATATTCTCAAACGCCTGCAGGATTCGTTCGCATTCGCTGGCGTGCAACTCATGGATTGATTCTTCAATGCGATAAAACGGCATCACTGCAGCCCGGAACGCAGGAGATTTCCCGGCCCCGGACTGAGCGATTATGGCTGTCCAGAGAATAGCCGGTTGCGTGAATCCCCTGCGAATTTCAACGATTCGACTTCCCCCGATGGCAGCAGCCAGCACAGCCAGCAACGGAACTGCCACCATGGAAGGATCGCAGCCGATGGACTGGGCGCAGAGATTGACATACAGACTGAGAACATCTGGCAGGCAATCAGCCGGGAACGGCCTGAACGGAATTCTCGGCAGGGTTGGTTCCTGTTGAGGTTCAGACAGTTCGCTGTCCTGTTGTTCTGGACTGCTGCCGTTGCGTCTGGCTGACCGGTCATAATTTTCAGCAAATTCTTGAACCAGACTCATGAGCGGCACCCCCGTTTCACGACATTCGCAAATGCCTTGCAGAATTCGGGGGACTGTGCAGCGGTGGCAATGAACCGCTCCTGCTCAATCAGGGAGAGCGGTTCCGGACGCAGGTCAGCAAAGTAAACAGCAAAGGGGTCATTCTCATGTGGCTTATGATTGGAGAGCCCCCTTCGATAGGCTTCCATTCCCTGCTCAAGTGTCCTTGCATAATTCGCCAGCCAGCCGAGAGCAGCCCGTTCCTGACATTCCCGCAAGTAGCTTTCTATGTCCAAACAATCGGTCGTCGACGGACATTTTCCCGGAACGGAACCCGGGATGTAGTGCGTTATCAGATTGGATTGCTTTGTGTGATTGCGTATCATGATCCTGTTGACTCCATTTCTTGCCCTGAACCCCGCAACGGTGATGGGCTTTTTTTATGCGCATGATTGTGTAGAGATCATCGCCATGATCGCGATTACGATTCCTGATCGGTGGCGGAGGTATCTCGCTCTTTGGCCCAGCTGAGAACGTCCGCTGGATCAAAAAGGACTCGCCCGCCGATCCGGATGTGTGGCATCCCCTCCTCACGATACATGGTCTGCAGCCGTCGTTCTGAAAGCGGAACGAACTCGCGAAGCCCCTTGATTCCGACCAGCTTGGAACCTGGTGTGATTGAGATCATCCTGTTTGCCCCCTGAAGGTTTGGGTTTCCTAAATCTGCTGCAATGCGTCAGCAGTAGGGGCAATTTATCCACCTGACCGAAGAATGGAATACGCATACTCCGTCGAACAGAAAAGTGGTTCGATGTGGTCTGATTCGGTTAGATTCGGTCCGATTCAGGTCCTTCCAAAAAGAACTTTAATTCTGTGAGGACTTCTTCAGATGCTTTTCCCAGCCCGGTGGCAGACAACGTACATCTACTCGGGCTGAATTCGCCATGTGGTCATCTGGATGAAGTATAATCTTGCCCTGACGACATCTATTCTTAAATGTTGTGGGAGGCATTTCACGTTGGCCATGCTCAGCGAAGATCTTGCGAAGTATGATTTTTGGAATGGACTTGCTCCAAACTATCTGCTCATCATTTCGGAGTGTGCCGAAAGCAGGAAACACAAACTCCGCTGGTAGCTGGTGATCAATTGAACGCAGATAACGAATCAGCCGCGCAAACTCTATCCTCAACAGGCAGCCCGCAGCGGATAAATCACCTCCACGATTTGGGAAGTGGTACTTCTCGGCGTCACTGAATGCACAAATTAACCCTGTCCAGTTACGACCTGTTTCAAAAACTTCCATTAGCTGGTCGTCAGTGAATAGTTCCTTTCTGTTGAATTCATACTCATTTCCATACAGTCGACCTTCTTCCCAATTGCCGCTTTGGAAGTGATACGCTAAACGCCTGAGAGTCTTGCGCAAAACGAAAACGAAATCGAGTCCATTAAAATACGAATACCTTCCAATCTGAATTACACGGTCAGGAACCATGTCAAGTTCAGCAAAAAGCATGTGATCAAGCAGTCTGTCGTCTTGATCAAAATCGACTCGAAGTGTCTCCAG
>JAGQQT010000662.1 GCA_020426065.1 Planctomycetaceae bacterium
CTCGACTCCCTGGATGCGGATTCCATCAGGGATTTTCTCAATCCGGGCTCCCATCCGCATCAGTTCAGCGGCATAAATGAACCGATCCGGAAAGACCCGATCTCTCACTTCGGATTGTCCCTGGACGGTTGTCATCAAGGCTGCCCACTGGGCCTGAACATCGGTCGGGAAACCGGGATAAGGTTCTGCCACCACGGAAACCGGGGCCAGTTCCTGAGGACAGTGGACCGCAATCCGGTTTGAAGCGGAAGAGACATTTACCCCCGCCCGCTGCAGCAGTTCGATCACAAACTTCAGGTGCTCCGGCTGGACGTTCAATAATTCGAGGGAGCCACGAGTCGCGGCAGCGGCAATCATCCAGGTTGCTGCTTCAATTCGATCGGGGATGATTTCATATTCGACCGACTGGAGTTCCTTGACGCCGTCGATCAGGAGTTCCGACGTCCCCAGCCCCTGAATCCTAGCCCCTGCCCGATTCAGAAAGTTGCCAAGATCAACCACCTCCGGTTCCAATGCTGCTCCGCGCAGAACGGTTCGTCCTAGGGCCAGGCAGGCAGCTGTCATGACATTGCAGGTCCCTGTCACACTGCTGCCGCGGGGGCCTGTCAAGTCGATATCTGCACCCCGTAACTGTCCAGCACTGGCCCAGACATAACCGTGCTCAATCCGGATCTCCGCTCCCAGTGCGGCCAGTCCCTGAAGATGCAGGTCGATCGGTCGATGGCCGATATTACAACCACCAGGCAGCGAAACACAGGCCTGCTTTCTTCTGGCCAGCAATGGCCCCAGCACACAAACCCCGGCACGTATGGTTCGCATCAGCTCATAATCGACGCGAAACGCGTCCTGGCTGCCATGCTCAATGGCCAGAGAGTGTGGTCCACTCCAGTTCACTCGCATCCCCAGGTGTTCCAGAATCCCCTGCATACTGACAATATCTCGCAGGTGTGGAATCCGTTCGAGTCGGGTTTCTCCTGGAATAGCCAATGCAGCTGCCATGATAGGCAGGGCGGCATTTTTGGCCCCCGAGACAGCCACCTGTCCCTGCAGTGGATTCCCTCCCCACAATGACAGCTGATCCATATCAGGGCCCTCTGTCTGGCTGGGGCAACTTTTGTGCAATCAGAAAGCGATCTTTGCCAAAATCGTCGGCAAATGAACCAATCTCTGCCCAGTGACCAGCATCTTCGGCGTAGTTCACAGCAGCTGGAATCTGTTTCGGATCCATTTCCAGCAGCAGATATCCCTCTGCCTTCAGAAAGCCTGCTCCCTGATTCAGGATGATTCGAATCGGATCCAGTCCGTCCGGGCCACCATCGAGGGCAGAGACAGGTTCATGCCGGGCGATTTCGGGAGCCAGTGCTGGAACTTCTTCGGAAGTCACATAGGGCGGATTGCTGATGAGCAGATCGAAACTGGCATGGTTTTTTGTTTCGAGCGGGGAAAACAGATCCCCTTTGAGAAATCGGATCCGCTGGTCAACCTGATGTCGTTTCGCATTCTGCTGAGCAACCTCGTAAGGCCGGTCGTGCAGTTCAATCGTAGTCGCAGTAGCTCTGGGAAGCTGCTTGACCAGGGAAATCGGAATGCAGCCACTCCCGGTACATAATTCCAGAATGCTGGGAACGGGATGCGATTTGAGGAGTTCGATAGCCTTCATCACCAGCGATTCGGTTTCGGGGCGGGGAATGAAGACCCCCTGCTCGACCAGAAAATCAAGGCTGTAGAATTCCTTGTGGCCCACCAGATACGCGACCGGTTCCCGCTGGGACCGGCGTTGAACCAGTTCCCGCATGCGGGTCCGTACTTCCGGCTTCACGATTTCATTGAAATGCGTGTAAAGTTCGATCCGCTGACACTTACGGGCATGCGCGAGCAGAATTTCACTTTCCAGACGCGGCGATTCGATCCCCTGTTTGCGGAGATGTTCGGTGGTCCATGTCAGAATACGCTGAACGGTCCACTCTTCAGCAGACTGATTGGCGGTCTGTGCGGGGGTTCCGGGATTTGACAAGCGCGTCCTCCTGACGACCGAGCGCTGCAGGTCCGTTAATTATTGCCGCTGAGGCGTTCCTGGCGGTCAAACTCGAGCAACTGTTTAATCAGCTCACTGAGATCTCCCTGCATGATCTGATCCAGCTTGTGAATCGTCAACCCGATCCGATGATCGGTAACGCGGCCCTGCGGAAAATTATAGGTTCTGATTCGGCTGTTCCGATCCCCGGTCCCGATCAGGGTCCGACGATGTTCTGCCCGTTCCGACGCCTCTTTCTGCTGCTGGGCTTCCAGAATACGACTGCGGAGAACCTTCATCGCTTTGGCTTTGTTTTTGTGCTGGCTTTTCTCATCCTGACAGGTCACTACTGTTCCGGTCGGAATGTG
>JAGQQT010000663.1 GCA_020426065.1 Planctomycetaceae bacterium
AATACCTTAGCAACCATCCTGTTACTGGCCATCGTGAGCCTGCTGCTCTCTCCGCTGGGATTTGCCCAGCCACCAGCAGAAACCGAAACACCTGCCGAAACCCCGCAGGCTCAGCCACTGGATGAAACGCAGCAGGCCATTTTTGCCCGATATCAGCGGTTCTCCAAAACGCTGACTCAACTTTATGGTTACATGAAAGAAACCGATCCAGCGCGGGCTGAGCTGCTGCTGCGTGTGATCGGAAAGAGCAATGAATCCCGCATCGACAATCAGATGGAAGTACTGCTGCAACTGCTGGGAGAAGACACTCCCCAGTTTGCCGGGATTGTCGATCGGCAGAATGACCTGATCGAATCGCTGGCCAACTTACTGGATGTGCTGCAGAGTGAAAACGAGCTGGCTCGGCTGGGTGAAGAAATCGCCCGCCTGGAAGAGCTGGTTGAAAACCTGACCCAGCTGGTGGCCGATCAGAAACAGGTCCGTTCCGGCACGGAGCGTGGCAAACCAACCGAGTCACTGGAGCAGGAACAGTCCGATGTGACCAGGGATGCCGAGAAACTGGCAGAGAAAATCGAACAACAGGACAAGCAGCGCCAGCAGGAAGCGGAACAGGAATCGGGTGAGCAGAAGCCGTCTGACCAGAAACCGTCTGAGCAGCAACCTCAGGATCCTTCTCAACCGCCAAATGAGAGTCAACCACAGGACGGTCAATCCTCGCCCATGCCCAAAGATCCCTCGGATCAGAAACCGAATGAACAGAAGCCGTCCGAACAAAAACCAAACGGCGAACAGCCTCCCATGCCGCAGGACTCTCAGGAAAAACCGTCCGAACAGAATGGCGATTCTCAAGAGCAACAGCAGCAACAGAACAAGCCTGAAGAAACCCCAGGCAAGGAAGAGCTGGAATCAGCCATTGAAAAAATGCAGAAGGCCATTGAAGAGCTGAAGGAAAAGAAACGGGACGATGCGGCGGAAGATCAGGATCGCGCCATTGCGGAACTGGAAAAAGCCAAAGCCCGGCTGGAAGAGATTCTGCGTCAGCTCCGCGAGGAAGAACAGAAGATCATGCTGGCCGCACTCGAAGCACGATTCCGCAAGATGCTGCAGATGCAGCTGGCTGTGCGTAAAGGAAGTGGCCCGATTGCCGATCTGACTGATGATCAGAGACAACCCAGGCATCGTGCCCGCTCTGTACAACTGGCGCGGGATGAGCAGGATATCATTGTGGAAGCGGACAAAGCGCTGCTGATTCTCCAGGAAGAAGGAACATCCGTTGCCTTCCCTGAAGCGGTGCTGGGATTGCGGGAAGATATGCGGATCGTCACAGACCGCCTCAACCGGTTTGAAGTCGATGAGCTGACGATCGCCATTGAAGATGACATCATCGAAGCTCTTGAAGAAATGGTGGAAGCACTCCGCAAAGAACTTGAAAAAATCGAACAGCAGCAACAGCAACAGCAGAATCAACAACAGAATCAGGAACAGGACCAGGCTCTGGTCGATCTGATTGCCGAATTGAAACTGCTGCGGTCCTTGCAATATCGGGTCAATCGACGAACCAAACAATATGGCCGTCAGATTGATGGCGAACAGGCGACCGATCCGGAACTGCAGAAACTGCTCCAGGAACTGTCTGTCCGCCAGGCACGGATCCATCGGGCCACTTACGATCTGTCGATTGGCAAGAACCAGTAGTTTTCCCGGTGGTTGATTAACACGTAATTCAATCGAGTTAGTGAGACCGAACCAGACCAGAAGAGTGATATGATGGGTAAACAAACTATTTTCCGCTTCGACTGGCGAATCCTGATGGCCCTGGCAGTCATCCTGCAGCCTGCCCTGTCACGGGGTGCAGAAGGGGATGCTCCACAACCCGAGTTGACTCCTCGAAATACTGTGATCGAGCGGACTGGAAACTGGCTGAAAGCCAGTCAGCCTCAGCAGGTTGAGCCCTGGCTGGATTCCGTTTCCAGGAATTCCCTGTTGAGTTTTGAACAGATCATTGTTTCTGCAGTGGCGATGTCGGACAAGACACTGGCTGAGCAGGTTGATCGGGTTCGGAAATCCTCCGCCAGTGATCTGACCCTGCTGGCAGCAGAAATCAACTGGTCGATTGAAGATCCCTGGATCGCCCAGAACACTCAACTGTGGTGGGCCAGTGAACTGCTGCAGAGGCAACTCTACGATGAAGCCTGGCAGGTTCTATCACAGATTGACGCTGAAAATATTGCCAACCCCGCCACGCTTTATTATCAGCGAGCGGTCTGTGCTCATCAACTGCTGCTGCCTGAAGATACTAAATCCTCGCTCGATTCCCTGCTGGCCCTGCATGAGATTCCCGTCCGCTATCGGGCACTGGGCGAACTGATGAAACAG